>NZ_JAWOWF010000006.1:0-178979 GCF_033340295.1 Vibrio sp. 1401 | reverse complement strand
GCGGAATTGGTAGACGCACCAGATTTAGGTTCTGGCGCCGCAAGGTGTGAGAGTTCAAGTCTCTCCTTCCGCACCATCTTAAATTAATCTACACTATCAGAATACGCGGAAGTGGCGGAATTGGTAGACGCACCAGATTTAGGTTCTGGCGCCGTAAGGTGTGAGAGTTCAAGTCTCTCCTTCCGCACCATTCTTTCTCTAGATAAGAGAGGTTAAGTAGTCTTTGACTATTTACGCTGTAGGGCTATCGCCAAGCGGTAAGGCAGCGGCTTTTGATGCCGCCATTCCCTGGTTCGAATCCAGGTAGCCCTGCCATATACAACGATATTGAGATTTTACCAATTATCTTGATATCTATAGATTAAGTTGCGGAAGTGGCGGAATTGGTAGACGCACCAGATTTAGGTTCTGGCGCCGCAAGGTGTGAGAGTTCAAGTCTCTCCTTCCGCACCATTATCGGAAAACCCAGCATGACTTTGCTGGGTTTTTTCTTTTTTTGGTTCTGGACTCGGGAAATCATTAGATTTGCCGAATTAAAAAAGCGAGCTCATGGCTCGCTTTTTTTCTATCTGTGATTTGAGTAGCTTACTACATACCTAACGCGTATTTCAGTACTTGAGCCTTAATTGGCCCTGAGTTTTCAGCAAGCTTCAATGCAGAATTACGTACGAACTTCAATGGCCCTAGATCGTTGCTAAAACCTTTATAGAAAAAGTCCATGCCCGTCTGCATGAGTAAGTTGTCAGGTCGACGTGCGCGTTCGTATTTCGCGAGTAAGGTATCTTCCAGCTTTTCTTGTTGTTCTGTTACCGAAAGGAGAACGTCTACATCTTTGAAGCCTAAGTTTACCCCTTGCCCTGCAAGCGGGTTGATCGTATGGGCAGAGTCACCCACTAATACGCAATTTTTGCTTGAGTAGCTTTGCGCATGACGACGAGTGAGTGGGAATGAGCCAAACTGTAAAACTTCAATATCGCCTAATTCTGCAGGGAAATGACGTAAGATTTCTTCCCTTAGTTGAGGTTTACCCATCGCACACAGTTGTTTAATACGTTTAGGCGAGTCATACCAAACCAAAGAACCTTGGCCTACTATTTGACCATCGTCGTTACTCAAAGAGCACAGAGGTAAAAATGAACGTGGGCCTGAAGGTGTAAATTGTTGCCAAGTAATATCTTGCTGAGGCAATTCTGTTTTCACGTTAATCAACATGCAGTGTTGTCGGTAATCCCACGCAGTTACACCAATTCCAGACAATTGACGAACTTTAGAGTTTGCACCATCAGCACCAATCACCCAGTTAGCTTCAAACTGCGCCCCACTTTCTAGTGTCACAAGATTTACATCTGCAAACTCAATGGCTTTTAATCGCTCAGGACACATCACGGTTAGATTTTCATACTTAGAGAAGACTTGCCAAAGACCTAATTGGATTAGGCGATTTTCAACGATGTAACCTAGCTGATCCAATGACAATTCATCAGAGTGAAAACGAGTACGGCACTCTGGGTGCTCCCAAGTTTCTAACCGCCGATAAGGACAAACTCGCATGCTCTTGATCTCTGACCATGCTCCGAGTGAATCAAGTAACTCCACCGACTGGTGCGAGATTGCAGATACACGAATATCCATCGCCTGAGCGGCATCAAAAACTTTAGGTTTTGTACCTTCAACCAAGACAACGCTTCTGCCCTGCTTGGCAAATCCAACAGCGACGGCTGCCCCGACCATACCGCCACCGATCACGGCGATGTCATACTTGTTCATTTTTCACTCTTCATCGTGCTGATTAATTGGCGTTTTTTATTGTACTTTCCATGGCTATTTTTACAAAATTGTTTAACAAAAAACCTTGTTCTGCATAGGGCGAAAAACTAGATTTCATCAGGCTTTGCAGAGAATTAGCTAGATCACTAGTCAGGTGCTTTTTAAAGCAGTACAATACGCCGCTTACCGCCGTGATGGCGGCTATAATTTGAGCAATAGCTCTCCGATTTAAGTACAACTGAACGAGCGAAAGTGAGATGAGTAAGAAACTGCTAATTAAAACCTGGGGCTGCCAGATGAACGAATACGATTCATCAAAAATGGCCGACCTGCTTAATGCTGCAAACGGCTACGAGCTGACGGAAGAGCCAGAGGAAGCAGACGTACTTCTACTTAACACCTGTTCGATCCGTGAAAAAGCGCAAGAGAAAGTTTTCCACCAGTTAGGCCGCTGGAAAACACTAAAAGATAAAAAACCTGGCGTAGTTATCGGTGTAGGTGGTTGTGTAGCAACGCAAGAAGGTGACCATATTCGTGAGCGTGCACCATACGTTGACGTTATTTTTGGCCCACAAACTTTGCACCGCCTACCTGAGATGATCAAACAATCTCAGTCCGATGATGCACCAGTTATGGACATTTCGTTCCCAGAGATCGAAAAGTTCGACCGCCTACCTGAACCTCGCGCTGAAGGTGCGACAGCATTCGTTTCTATTATGGAAGGCTGCTCTAAGTACTGTACTTACTGTGTCGTACCGTACACTCGTGGTGAAGAAGTAAGCCGTCCAATGGATGACGTACTGTTCGAAATCGCCCAACTTGCTGAACAAGGCGTACGTGAAGTAAACCTTCTGGGTCAAAACGTAAACGCGTACCGTGGTCCTATGCACGATGGTGAGATCTGTTCATTTGCAGAACTGCTTCGTTTGGTTGCGTCTATCGATGGTATCGACCGTATTCGTTTCACGACGAGCCACCCGTTAGAATTCACAGACGACATCATCGCAGTATACGAAGATACGCCAGAACTTGTGAGCTTCCTGCACTTACCTGTGCAAAGTGGTAGTGACCGTATCCTAACGATGATGAAACGCCCTCACACCGCTATCGAATACAAATCGATCATCCGTAAACTGCGTAAAGCTCGTCCTGATATTCAAATCAGTTCAGACTTTATTGTTGGTTTCCCTGGTGAGACAGACAAAGACTTCCAAGACACCATGAAGCTAATCAAAGATGTAGACTTTGACATGAGCTTCAGCTTTATTTTCTCTCCACGTCCAGGTACGCCGGCAGCGGATTACCCTTGTGATGTGTCAGAACAAGTGAAGAAAGAGCGCCTTTACGAACTACAGCAAACTATCAATGCTCAAGCGATGCGTTACTCTCGCTTAATGCTTGGCACAGAACAACGTGTTCTAGTTGAAGGTCCTTCGAAGAAAAACCTAATGGAACTACGCGCTCGTACAGAAAACAACCGTGTAGTAAACTTTGAAGGTAGTGCAGACCTAATTGGTCAGTTCGTTGATGTGAAGATCGTAGACGTATTTGCAAACTCACTGCGTGGTGAGCTAGTACGTACTGAAAAAGACATGGATCTTCGTAGTGTGATTTCCCCAACGCAGATGATGGCGAAAACACGTCGCGAAGATGAGCTGGGTGTAGCTACTTTTACGCCGTAAGCTCGTATAAATAGCCATAGAGAGCCTGGTCGTTATCAGGCTCTCACTAAGTGGCAAAAAATGAGAGGCAACATTGAGCAATAAAATCGTAACTCTAGAAATTAACCTAGAACCTTCAGACAACCGCCGACTAGCTAGCCTGTGCGGTCCATTCGATGACAACATCAAGCATTTAGAACGCCGCCTAGGCGTTGAAATTAACCACCGTAGTGACCACTTTACGATTGTCGGTAAACCTCATACCGCATCAGCTGCGCTGGATATCCTGAAAACTCTATATGTTGATACCGCACCTGTACGAGGTGAGATCCCAGATATTGAGCCTGAGCAAATCCATCTAGCGATCAAAGAGTCTGGTGTTCTTGAGCAGAATACTGAGTCTAATATCGAGCATGGTAAAGAAGTCTTCGTCAAAACCAAGAAAGGTGTGATCAAACCACGTACGCCAAACCAAGCGCAGTACTTGGTTAACATGGTCACGCATGATATTTCTTTTGGTATTGGCCCGGCTGGTACAGGTAAAACCTACCTTGCTGTAGCAGCAGCTGTTGACGCACTAGAGCGCCAAGAGATCCGTCGTATTCTACTTACTCGTCCAGCGGTTGAAGCTGGTGAGAAATTGGGCTTCCTACCTGGTGATTTAAGCCAGAAAGTCGACCCATACCTACGTCCGCTATACGACGCCCTATTTGAAATGCTGGGCTTTGAGCGCGTAGAGAAGCTGATTGAACGTAACGTGATTGAGGTCGCCCCTCTTGCTTACATGCGTGGTCGTACTCTAAACGACGCCTTCATCATTCTTGATGAGAGTCAAAACACCACTGTTGAGCAGATGAAGATGTTCCTAACACGTATTGGTTTTAACTCTCGCGCGGTTATCACTGGTGATGTCACGCAGATTGACTTACCTCGTGGTGCGAAATCGGGTCTTCGTCATGCTATTGAAGTACTAAGCGAAGTTGACGACATCAGCTTTAACTTCTTCTTGGCCGACGACGTTGTACGTCACCCTGTGGTTGCTCGTATCGTTAACGCGTACGAGAAGTGGGAAGCACAAGACCAGAAAGAGCGTAAAGAGTTCGAGAAACGCCGTCGTGAAGAACGCGATGCGAAGTTACTAGAAGCAGCAAAAGCCGAACTGAATGCACAAGTTGCTTCAACTAAGGAATAACCATGGCGATTGAACTTGATCTGCAACTGGCAGTCGAAAATGAAGAAGGTTTGCCTTCGCAGCAAGATTTCCAATTGTGGCTAGATAAGACCATTCCTCTCTTCCAACCACAAGCCGAAGTCACCATTCGTATTGTTGATGAACAAGAAAGTCATACGCTCAACCATGAGTATCGCGGCAAAGATAAACCAACTAATGTGTTGTCATTTCCATTTGAAGCACCTCCTGGTATGGAAATAGATTTACTTGGTGATTTGATTATTTGCCGCCAAGTTGTTGAAAAAGAGGCGGTTGAACAGAGCAAGCCTCTGCTAGCACATTGGGCGCATATGGTTGTACATGGCAGCTTGCATCTGCTAGGTTATGATCATATAGAGGATGACGAAGCCGAAGAGATGGAGTCCCTCGAAACCGAAATCATGCAAGGTATGGGTTATGAAGATCCTTACATTGCTGAAAAAGAGTAGCTATTGGCCACTCGACAGGGAAAGGCGAACCACCTAAATGACTCTCGTGTTCGCCTCTCTATGTGTGCTATCACACTTCTGATAGCGTTACTTAATTGAGAAACAATGAACGAAGATAATTCTCCCTCTTCTAACGAAGATAAGAAAGAAAAGGCAGAAGGTCCGAGTAGAAAGTCCTTCTTTGAACGTCTAGGTCAACTATTTCAGGGCGAACCAAAAGATCGCCAAGAGCTTGTGGATGTTATCCGCGACTCTGAAGTTAACGACCTGATTGACCATGACACTCGCGATATGCTCGAAGGTGTTATGGAAATCTCCGAAATGCGTGTGCGTGACATTATGATCCCGCGTTCGCAAATGGTTACAGTTGAGCGTACTCACGACCTTGATACCTTGGTTGCTTTGATTACCGATGCTCAACACTCTCGCTACCCTGTGATCAGCGAAGATAAAGACCATGTGGAAGGCATACTTCTAGCGAAGGACTTACTTAAATACTTAGGCTCAGGCAGTAATCCATTTGATATCGAAGAAGTCATTCGACCAGCGGTTGTGGTACCGGAAAGTAAACGCGTTGATCGACTGCTGAAAGAATTCCGTGAAGAACGTTATCATATGGCCATTGTTGTCGATGAATTCGGTGGTGTTTCTGGTCTTGTGACCATTGAAGATATCCTTGAGGAAATCGTCGGGGATATTGAAGATGAATTCGATGAAAGTGAAGAGACGGACATTCGTAAGCTGAGCAAGCATACGTTTGCTGTCAGAGCGCTGACAACCATCGAAGAGTTTAATGAGACATTCGGAACCAACTTCAGCGATGAGGAAGTTGATACCGTTGGTGGTATGGTCATGACTGCCTTTGGTCACTTACCTTCTCGTGGTGAACTGGTTGAAATTGAAGGCTACAACTTCAAAGTCACCGCTGCCGATAACCGTCGTGTCATTCAACTCCAAGTGACGATCCCAGACGAAGAAACCCTGGTTGAAGCCACTCAAGAGTAACGCGATACCCATTGGGAATCTCAGAAAATTACAATGATGAATGAACTCTTTCATCGCCTTAAGCGGCCCATAGTGGCCGCTTTTGTTGGCGCCTCTACTACACTCGCTTTCGCTCCTTACCAGCTGTGGCCTATTGCCATTCTTAGCCCAGCAATTCTACTGATTCTTCTTGCTAACCAAACTCCGAAACGCGCACTATGGATTGGTTATGCTTGGGGGTTAGGTCAATTTGCAACTGGCGTTAGCTGGGTTTACGTCAGTATCTCAGGTTTTGGCGGTATGCCGCTCATTGCCAATTTATTTTTAATGGGCTTACTTGTTGCCTACTTGGCTGTTTATTCAGGCTTATTTGCTTGGCTCAACAACAAGCTGTTTCCTCAATTTACGCTCACAAAAGCACTTCTCGCTGCACCTGCTTTATGGCTGATCAGTGATTGGTTGCGTGGTTGGGTGATGACCGGCTTCCCTTGGTTATGGCTAGGCTATAGCCAGATAGATGCTCCACTCGCAAGCTTTGCACCAATTGGCGGCGTAGAACTGCTTACTCTATTTATCCTTATCAGCGCAGGGGCGTTAGCCTATGCATGGATTCATAAGCAGTGGCTGATGGTGATTATCCCTGCGGTACTACTCAGTACTGGCTTTGGGATTCGCAACTACGATTGGGTAACACCCCGACCAGAAGACACGACTAAGCTCGCGCTGATTCAAGGTAACGTAGACCAGAACCTAAAGTGGCTACCAAGTCAACGCTGGCCGACCATCATGAAATACGCTGACTTAACTCGTGAAAACTGGGACGCTGACATTATCGTTTGGCCAGAAGCAGCAATTCCCGCTTTTGAAATTGAAGTGCCTTCATTTTTGAGCAATATCGACAGCGCTGCAAAAATGAATAACAGCGCAATCATCACCGGTGTCGTCAATCAAGCTGAAGATCGACAGTTCTACAACAGTATTCTGTCCCTCGGCATCACACCATACGGTGACTACAGCTTCGATTTAAGCGAACGTTACCATAAGCATCACCTACTACCGTTTGGTGAGTTTGTACCATTTGAAGATATTTTGCGCCCATTAGCGCCATTCTTTAACCTACCGATGTCATCGTTTAGCCGTGGGGCTTTTGTGCAGCCAAACATCGTTGCGAATGGCATGCACATGGCACCAGCGCTTTGCTATGAGATCATCTTTAATGAGCAAGTGCGTCAAAATGTGACTGACGAAACAGACTTCATTCTAACGCTTTCAAACGATGCATGGTTTGGTCACTCTATCGGTCCTCTTCAGCATATGGAGATCGCCCGTATGCGTGCCTTAGAGTTGGGTAAACCGCTCATCCGCTCGACTAACAACGGATTAACAGCGGTAACCGATCACAAAGGTAAAATCGTTGAGCAAGTACCGCAGTTTGAAACTGCAGTACTGCGCGCAGAGCTCACCCCAACCAATGGGAAAACGCCATATCGAATCGTTGGTACTTGGCCATTGTATATTTGGGTTTGGTTAAGTTTAGCGCTAGCGCTCGGCTTAAGAAGAAAACAGAGCTGATAACAGCTTGAAAGTAGAAAAGACAAAAAAGAGGCGACTAAGCCTCTTTTTTATTCATAGCATTATACTGTCGTTACGCGCCATTTATGGCTTTAATGACTGACGAGTAAAGCCTTTGTGACCACATTTAATACACGGAATGATTACAGTTGGGTGGTTATACGTTGTCTTGTGACCACATTCATCACAGACTAAAGTGCCTAAGCCTATCACCTCTCCTGCTTCATATAGCCCTTGATGCTCTAAGTCATCGAACAACTCAACCCACTCAACTTTAGTTCGGTCAGTAATCTCTAACAGCCCTTGCCATATCGAGTCCGCAATCGTTAAGTAAAACGGGCCGCTTTTGCTATCCTCGTAACTCTCTGAAAACTCTTTTAAGTCTGCTTTAAGGTACGCTTTGATTAAAGCCAATTCATCTTTGGTCAAGTCATTAGCAGCATCCACCACTTTGCCCGACGTCTCAATCGCTTTGTTAACTTCTTCCGGACTGTGCTTCAAGGTTTCAATCACATCCTCGAGCATTTCCTCATAACCTGTTTTACGTTTAGGCATAACTGACCTCCATCTTTCTCCTACCTGCGTCACTTAAGGGCGCATGGGTACAGATTGGCTATTGTTGTGATCCCTAGCTTTAGGTATTCTATGACGATCTATTTAAGTCTGTTCTAACCGAACTCACAAATTCCAAGATAACGGATACCATCGATGCAAGAACAATACAACCCACAAGATATTGAACAAAAAGTTCAAAAGCACTGGGATGACAACAAAACCTTTGTTGTAAGTGAAGACCCAAATAAAGAAAAATTCTACTGTCTGTCCATGTTCCCATACCCAAGTGGTCGACTGCACATGGGTCACGTGCGCAACTACACTATCGGTGATGTAGTATCTCGTTTCCAACGCCTACAAGGCAAAAACGTGATGCAACCAATCGGTTGGGACGCATTCGGTCTACCTGCAGAAAACGCAGCAGTAAAAAACAAAACTGCGCCAGCACCTTGGACTTACGAAAACATCGAATACATGAAGAACCAACTTAAGCTTCTAGGCTTTGGTTACGATTGGAACCGTGAATTCGCAACATGTACACCGGAGTACTACCGCTGGGAACAAGAGTTCTTCACTAAACTTTACGAGAAAGGTTTAGTTTACAAAAAGACTTCTTCTGTTAACTGGTGTCCTAACGACCAAACTGTTCTTGCAAACGAGCAGGTTGAAGACGGTTGTTGCTGGCGTTGTGATACGCCTGTAGAGCAAAAAGAAATCCCTCAATGGTTCATCAAAATCACTGAGTACGCTCAAGAGCTACTAGACGACTTAGACAAGCTTGAAGGTTGGCCTGAAATGGTGAAAACCATGCAGCGCAACTGGATTGGTCGTTCTGAAGGTGTTGAACTGAAGTTTGAAGTTAAGGGTCAACAAGACCTAGAAGTTTACACGACACGTCCAGATACGCTAATGGGTGTGACTTACGTGGGTATCGCAGCTGGTCACCCTCTTGCAGCTCTTGCAGCAGAGAACAATCCAGAGCTTGCAGCGTTTATCGACGAATGTAAGAACAACAAGGTTGCAGAAGCTGAGCTAGCGACAATGGAGAAGAAAGGTATGGCTACTGGCCTTACTGCTATTCATCCATTGAACGGCCGTGAAGTTCCTGTTTACGTAGCAAACTTCGTACTGATGGACTACGGTACAGGCGCGGTAATGGCAGTACCTGCACACGACCAACGTGACTACGAGTTCGCAACGAAGTACGGTCTAGACATCGTGCCTGTTATCAAGCCTGCTGATGGCAGCGAGCTAGACATTTCTGAAGCGGCATACACAGAGAAAGGCGTACTGTTCGATTCTGGTGAATTCGACGGCCTAGAATTCCAAGCGGCGTTCGATGCAATTGCAGCGAAGCTAGAAGCAGAAGGCAAAGGCACTAAGACTGTAAACTTCCGTCTACGCGACTGGGGTGTATCTCGTCAACGTTACTGGGGCGCACCAATCCCAATGGTAACGACTGAAGACGGTGAAGTTCACCCAGTACCTGCTGACCAACTACCAGTGATTCTTCCAGAAGACGTGGTAATGGACGGCGTAACCAGCCCAATCAAAGCAGACAAAGAGTGGGCGAAGACAACCTTTGACGGCGAACCTGCTCTACGTGAGACAGATACGTTCGATACGTTCATGGAATCTTCTTGGTACTACGCGCGTTACTGTTCACCACAAGCGGACGACATCCTAGACCCAGAAAAAGCAAACTACTGGCTACCAGTAGATCAGTACATCGGTGGTATCGAGCACGCTTGTATGCACCTACTGTACTCACGCTTCTTCCACAAACTACTGCGCGATGCGGGTTACGTAACTTCTGACGAACCGTTCAAGCAACTACTGTGTCAAGGCATGGTACTGGCTGATGCGTTCTACTTCGAGAACGAGAAAGGCGGCAAAGAGTGGGTAGCTCCAACAGACGTAGCCGTTGAACGTGATGGTAAAGGCCGCATTACTTCTGCTAAAGACACTGAAGGTCGTGATGTAACGCACTCAGGCATGATCAAGATGTCTAAGTCTAAGAACAACGGTATCGACCCTCAAGAAATGGTAGACAAGTACGGCGCTGACACAGTACGTCTATTCATGATGTTCGCGTCTCCAGCGGACATGACACTTGAATGGCAAGAGTCTGGCGTAGAAGGTGCGAACCGCTTCCTAAAACGTGTTTGGAAACTAGTGAAAGAGCACACAGCGAAAGGCGCAGCAGAAGCAGTAGATACCGCAGCGCTTTCTGGTGATCAAAAAGCACTTCGCCGTGACGTTCACAAGACTATCGCGAAAGTGACGGACGATATCGCTCGTCGTCAAACATTCAACACCGCGATCGCAGCGATCATGGAGCTGATGAACAAACTAGCGAAAGCGCCTCAAGAATCTGCGCAAGATCGTGCAATCCTTGACGAGGCACTGAAAGCTATTGTTGTCATGCTTTACCCTATCACTCCGCATATCTCATACGAGCTATGGGCAGCACTAGGTGAAACAGACATTGATAACGCGGCATGGCCGACGTTTGACGAAAAAGCGCTAGTTGAAGACGAAAAAACTATCGTTGTTCAAGTTAACGGTAAGCTACGTGCGAAGCTAACAGTCCCAGCTGATATCTCTAAAGACGATATCGAACAGCTTGGTCTAAACGACGAAAACGTGGTTAAGTTCACTGATGGCCTGACTATTCGTAAAGTTATTTACGTTCCAGGTAAACTGCTGAACATCGTTGCAAACTAATCGCAGCTGTCAATTTGTCTCTGTTTAGCGAACTTATTTGTTAACCAAGAGTCATTAAACAGGGTAGTTTTCTACCCTGTTTATTTACCTCAAACCATTCACATGAGTGGTTTAAGGTAAATAACCCCTTCAATTTAGGATGAATACAATCAATGCGCTTTTTCTCTTTGATTAAACTACCAGTGGTATTGGTATTAGCGGGGCTTCTTTCTGCCTGTGGTTTTCACCTTCGCGGCGAGTATTCCGTACCGGAAGAGCTGCACACTATGTCTTTCTCCAGCTACGATGAATACAGTGAATTAACTCGCTATGTTCGCTCTCAACTCGAACTGAACAAAGTTGAACTTGTTCAACCATCATCGACGGTACCCAACCTTCATTTGACGGAAGCGACAATCGATGAGCGTACACTATCGCTTTATCAAAATAGCCGTGCAGCAGAAAAAGAGCTGACATACGTAGTAAAATACCGTGTGACAATTCCTGGCTATGGTTCTAAAAACTTTACGACAACAGTAAACCGCAACTACCTAGACAACCCGTTGACCGCACTTGCAAAATCTGTTGAGCGTGACGTAATTGAAGACGAGATGCGCTTGCAAGCTGCAAAACAGATGATGCGCCAGTTGGGCCGTATTCGTGCCGAATATGAAGCAGGACAAATCTCTGAGCCAGCGAACAAAAACTCTTAGTCACTATGCGAATTTATGCCGATAAGCTAACGGATCATTTAACTAAACAAGTTAAACAGGTTTACTTAATCTTTGGTAATGAGCCGTTACTGATTCAAGAAAGCCGCCAAGCAATCCAAAAGGCAGCGTTTCAGCAAGGTTTTGAGGAAAAACACCGTTTTGCGGTGGATGCTAGCATCGACTGGAACCAAGTTTACGACTGTTTCCAAGCGATGAGCCTGTTTTCAAACCGTCAATTGATTGAGCTTGAAATTCCTGAAAGTGGCGTAACAACCGCCGTCAGCAAAGAGCTGCAAACACTGTGTGATATGCTTCATGATGACATCATGCTCGTCATTGTTGGTAGCAAACTGACCAAAGCCCAAGAAAATGCGAAATGGTTCAAAGCATTAAGCTCAAAAGGCGATTGGGTAAGCTGCTTGTCGCCAGACCTTCAACGCCTACCTATGTTCATTCAGACACGTTGCCGCACGTTGGGACTAAAACCCGATCAGCAATCACTGCAAATGTTGGCTCAATGGCATGAAGGTAACCTATTTGCATTGACACAAAGCTTAGAGAAATTGGCCCTACTCTATCCGGATGGTGAGCTGACCATCATACGTTTAGAGGAAGCCCTAAGTCGCCATAATCACTTCACTACCTTTAACTGGATCGACGCCTTACTGGCAGGTAAAGCAAACCGTGCACAACGTATTCTTCGCCAACTTGAGGCGGAAGGGGTTGAGACCGTGATCTTGATTCGAAGTGTACAAAAAGAGTTGAGCCAACTTTTAAATATGCATCAAGACTTAACTCAAATGGGAATGAACCAGGTATTTGAGAAATATCGAGTTTGGCAAAACAAGCGTCCACTCTATAACGCAGCACTGACCCGCTTATCAGCGAGTCGTATTTGTGCATTGCTCTCCTTGTTGGCTCAAGCCGAGATAAAAGCCAAAACTCAGTATGACGAGTCTGTATGGCCAACTATTCATCAGTTGAGCTTAGAAACCTGCTCTCCTGATATTAAGCTGGCAATTTAAAAATCAAAGCGTGATATAGTGCGCGACCTGTTTTGCAAGCAAGAATGTAAAACACTTTAGAGATAAGAGACAAACCGAGGAAAACCGAGTGCTTCGCGAAGAACTGAAAGACTTTTTAGCTGATAAAGCCGACGACATGAAAGCGGAAGACATTATCGTCCTAAATGTGGAAGATAAATCAAGCGTGACAGATTACATGATCATCTGTACTGGTACATCCAAACGCCACGTTTCATCCATCGCTGACCATGTTGCAACAGAAGTGAAAAAAGCCGGTCTTGAGCCACTAGGAATGGAAGGTGAAAACGAAGGTGAATGGGTAGTCCTAGATATGGGCGACGCCATGCTTCACGTGATGCAAGAAGAGCACCGCGAACTCTACCAGCTAGAAAAACTCTGGGGTTAATCTTTTGAAAATTCAACTAATTGCTGTTGGCACAAAAATGCCAAAATGGGTTGAGGAAGGCTTTCAAGAATATCGTCGCCGTTTCCCGCATGATATGCCGTTGGAGTTGATTGAAATCTCTGCTGGTAAGCGTGGTAAGAATGCCGATATCGCTCGCATCCTGCAAAAAGAAGGAGAAGCGATGCTCGCGGCGGTACCAAAAGGCAACCGTATCGTCACGTTAGATATCCCAGGTAAAAAATGGGACACTCCTCAACTCGCTGAGCAGTTAGAAGCTTGGAAATTAGATGGCCGTGATGTATCAATATTAATCGGCGGTCCTGAAGGACTCGCTCCTGCATGCAAAGCTGCAGCAGACCAAAGCTGGTCATTGTCTGCCTTAACGCTACCCCACCCTCTAGTGCGTATCGTAATGGCAGAAAGCTTGTACCGAGCGTGGAGCATCACCGCTAACCACCCTTATCATCGCGAATAATCGTTGTTTAACTTTAGAGCCAAGCGTTAATGATTCGTAAACGACGCAGTCAAATCCGAGATTATCAAGCCGAAGCGCGTCTGTTTGCCAGCCGCGCTATTGTTGCTTTTATCGGCATTGTTGTCTTGATGGGAGCTCTGGTTGCCAACATGTACAACATTCAGGTGAACCAGTTTCAAGACTATCAAACCCGCTCGAACGATAACCGCATCAAAGTAGTGCCTATCGCGCCTAACCGAGGTCTAATTTATGACCGAAATGGCGTTTTACTGGCAGAGAACCGTCCCGTCTTTAACTTAGAACTGACCCCAGAAAAAATTAAAGACATTGATGCAACCATCCAAGAATTACAGACTATTCTGGAAATTACACCAGACCAGATTGAACGTTTCCACCACGAGCGTAAACGGACTCGTCGATTTAAATCGGTCCCACTGCTTACCCAACTGAACGAAAAACAAGTAGCGGTATTCTCCGTCAATCAGTACCGCTTTCCAGGTGTGGAAATAAGTGCGACCTTAAAGCGCTACTACCCTTTCAGCGAAGTCTTAACCCACGTGATTGGGTATGTTTCTCGAATCAATGATCGCGACATGCAGCGCCTGATCCGAGAAGAAAAAGACGCAAACTATCAAGCCACTCGCGACATTGGTAAGCTGGGTATTGAAAAATACTACGAAGACCTCTTACACGGTACAGCCGGATATCAAGAAGTCGAGGTAAACAGCCGCGGCCGAGTAATTCGTACCTTAAAGTACGTTCCACCTGTACCCGGAAAAGACATCGTTTTAAACCTTGATATCAACTTGCAGTTGTACGTACACCAATTATTGGACGGCCGCCGAGGCAGTGCTGTAGTAATCGATCCTAGAGACAACGGCGTACTGGCTATGGTTTCGAGCCCTAGCTACGATCCTAACTCGTTCGTGCACGGAATCTCAGGTAAAGACTATCGCGCCCTTTTGAACGATAAAAACCGTCCTTTGGTCAACCGCACTACACTTGGCATTTACCCTCCTGCGTCTACCATCAAACCATTTATGGCGGTAGCCGCGCTGCAAGAAGGTGTCGTCACACCTAACACCACACGAAATGACCCTGGTTATTGGCGCATACCAAACTCCAACACACGCCCGTTTCGTGACTGGTTGCGTTGGGGGCACGGGCGCGTCGATATCATTAAGTCGATCGAAGAGTCTGTTGATACCTTCTACTATCAAATCGCTTATGACATGGGTATTGACCGTATTTCGAATTGGATGATGATGTTCGGTTTTGGTGATTACACTGGCATTGATATCTACGAAGAAAGTAAGGCGAATATGCCGACTCGTGACTGGAAAATGTCTCGCCATAAAACCCCATGGTATAAAGGTGATACGATCCCTGTGGGTATCGGCCAAGGATATTGGACAGCAACACCAATGCAAATCGCCAAAGCAACCTCCGTATTAGTAAACGAGGGAGAAGTGATCGCACCTCACTTGCTCAAAGCGACGATAGAAAATGGTAACGACTTCGAAGAGCAGCAAACGACAGAATACGTGACTTACCCACCAATCAAGAATGTGCCTAAAAAGTACTGGGATATGGCGAAAGAAGGCATGCGTCGGGTAAACCATGGCACGCGCGGAACAGCTCGTCGCTCATTCTACAAAATGAATTATGAAACAGCGGGTAAATCAGGTACTGCACAGGTCTTCGGTCTGGGTGAAAACGAAGAGTACAACGCCGATGAGATCGCCGAGCACTTACGTGACCATGCGTTATTTACTGGCTTTGCACCATTTGATGATCCTAAAGTGGTCGTCACTGTAGTACTAGAAAATGCCGGTGGTGGTTCTAGTAACGGTGCCCCAGTAGTAAGGAAAATTTTTGACCGAGTCGTTCTTGGTCCAGAAGAAATTGAGCCTGAAAACAATGCGAAGAAAGAGGTAAAACAGTAATGAAGATGGATCCCTCTACAGGTAAAAATCGCGCCCTGTTTGAACGCTTCCATATCGACTTACCACTCCTACTTGGCATACTGGCCCTGATGGGGTTTGGCCTGGTGATCATGTACAGCGCCAGTGGCCAAAGTTTACTGATGATGGATCGCCAAGCCATGCGAATGGTGCTTTCACTCGTTGTGATGCTCGTCCTTGCACAGCTTTCTCCACGAACTTACGAAAGCTTGGCACCTTTGATGTTCGTTGGTGGCGTTATACTGCTTTTCGGCGTGCTGTTTTTCGGTGAAGCATCGAAAGGCGCGCAGCGTTGGCTTAACCTCGGTTTTGTGCGCTTTCAACCGTCAGAGCTATTGAAGCTCGCGGTGCCATTAATGGTAGCTCGCTATGTTGGTAGACAGCCCCTCCCACCAACGCTAAGAACACTCATTGTTGCACTGATTATGGTCTGCTTACCAACCATTCTCATTGCAAAACAGCCTGACTTAGGTACCTCAATCCTGATCGCGGCTTCCGGTATTTTTGTTATCTTCCTCGCAGGCATTAGCTGGAAAATAATTGCTGGTGCTGCGATTGCATTAGGTGGTTTCATTCCAATTCTGTGGTTTTTCTTGATGCGAGAGTATCAAAAAGTGCGAGTTCGTACTCTATTTAACCCGGAGTCTGATCCGCTAGGAGCGGGCTACCACATTATTCAGAGTAAAATTGCGATTGGCTCCGGCGGTATTTCCGGCAAAGGTTGGTTGCAAGGTACGCAGTCACAACTAGAATTTCTTCCTGAACGACACACTGACTTTATCTTTGCAGTAATTGCTGAAGAATGGGGTATGATTGGCTTCCTTTGCCTTTTAGCCATCTATCTATTTATTATTGGACGAGGTTTATATCTCGCCAGCCAAGCGCAAACCGCATTTGGACGAATGATGGCAGGCAGTATTGTACTCAGCTTCTTCGTGTATATTTTTGTAAATATTGGCATGGTAAGTGGCATCCTACCTGTAGTAGGTGTACCGTTGCCACTCATCAGTTATGGCGGCACATCAATGGTAACCTTGATGGCTGGTTTTGGTATTCTGATGTCGATTCATACGCACCGAAAAGCATTCTCTAAGGCGACCTAGACATGCAAAAACGCGCTTTATATTCCTTGGTTTTCTCTGCTCTTATTTTGGCAGGCTGTTCATCAACTAGCCAAAAAGAACAAGAAGGCCGTTACGAACTCGAATCCGATGTTGCACCGGATACACCGCTTTCAGTCGAACACATCGAGGATGCGCATCCTAAATATGAACCGTACAGCCTAGGTGGGAACAAAGATTACCACTTACGTGGCAAAGACTACAAAATAGTTCGCAATGCGAAAGGCTTTAAAGAAAAAGGCCGAGCATCTTGGTATGGGAAAAAATTCCAAGGTCATTTGACTTCTAATGGCGAAATCTATGACATGTACTCAATGACGGCAGCGCATAAAACGCTACCGTTACCAAGTTACGTAAAAGTTACCAATACTGACAACGGCAAAACCACCATAGTACGAGTTAATGACCGAGGTCCTTTTCACGATGGCCGTATCATTGATTTAAGCTATGCCGCCGCGCACAAGTTAGATGTCATAAAAACAGGCACCGCGAACGTGGAAATTGAAGTGATCAGTATCAATCAGCCCACGGATAAAAAGTCATTAGAAGCGCACCCTAGGTACGTTATTCAAGTGGCATCATCAAAAAATGAAGAACGCGCGCGAACTTTAGGTACCGAGCTTGGTCAAAAATTGGATACAGAAACTTTCCTAGAGAGTGCGAAAGAGTCTTATCGCTTGTTGTTAGGGCCATTTACTGACTATTCCCTGACGCAAGCCACATTAGATAAAGTAAAGTTGCTCGGCTATTCGTCTGCATTTATTAAAAAACACAACACTGCCAAATGACCTCGTGTCATGAATTTCTCTTTGATCCCCCTCTTACATAACTAGGGATTCTGATAAGATGTCTGCAGTTAACCCAAAAATTTGAATTACCATGAATAAAAATAAGTTTGTGAAATCTATTCTCGTTTCTTCGGTTGCCCTTTCTGCAACTTTCGCTCAATCTGCTCTTGCATCACCTATCGTTGTTCCAGATGCCCCTCAAATCGCGGCGAAGGGCTACGTGCTGATGGATTACCATTCAGGTAAAGTACTGGCAGAGAAAGAGATGAACACAAAATTGTCTCCAGCTAGTCTGACTAAGATGATGACCAGCTATGTAATCGGCCAAGAGCTAGCGCGTGGTAATATCTCAGAAGATGATGATGTCACCATCAGTAAAAATGCGTGGGCGAAAAACTTCCCTGATTCATCAAAGATGTTCATTGAAGTAGGCACAACAGTTAAAGTACGTGACCTGAACCGAGGTATCATCGTCCAGTCAGGTAACGATGCCTGTGTTGCGATGGCAGAACATATTGCAGGTTCAGAAGATGCATTTGTTGACCTAATGAACGCTTGGGCCAACACATTGGGTATGACTAACTCGCACTTTGCCAACGTTCATGGCTTAGATAACGCAGAATTGTACTCAACACCATACGACATGGCACTGCTAGGTAAAGCACTTATCCGTGACGTACCAAATGAGTACCGAGTGTACTCAGAGAAGAAATTTACTTACAACGGCATCACCCAATACAACCGTAACGGTCTACTTTGGGATAAGAGCATGAACGTTGACGGCATCAAAACGGGTCACACAAGTAATGCGGGTTACAGCCTAGTAAGTTCAGCAACTGAAGGTCAAATGCGCTTGGTTGCGGTCGTTATGGGTACTAAAGATGCCAATGCTCGTAAGTCAGAAAGCAAAAAGCTGCTAAGCTACGGCTTCCGTTTCTTCGAAACAGTGGCACCGCACAAAGCAGGTGAAACGTTCGTAGAAGAAAAAGTGTGGATGGGTAACAAAGACACCGTAGCACTGGGTCTTGACCAAGATACTTACGTAACACTACCGCGTGGTGAAGCGAAAAACTTAAAAGCAAGCTTCGTCCTTGAAAAAGAGCTAGAAGCCCCAATTAATAAAGGTGATGTAGTTGGTAAGCTATACTATCAGATCGATGGTGAAGATATTGCCGAGTACCCACTAATGGCACTAGAAACCGTAGAGCAAGGTAGTCTATTTAGCCGCATGTGGGATTACATCGTATTGTTATTCAAGAGCTTCTTCTAAAAAGAACGTTAGAGTAGCAAACTTATTCGCAAAGCCGCCTGAATGGGCGGCTTTTTAAGTTTGAGCTCCTCGTCTTGAGTTCCCCCTAATTTGACTGTACTATTTCGCACCGCAACGAATATCTACTGGAGTTATCGATATGCTAACCATCAACTCTGATGCAAAATTAAAAGACCTGCTTGAGTTCCCTTGTTCATTTACTTACAAGGTAATGGGTCATGCAAAGCCTGAACTTCCAGAGCTTGTTCTTGAAGTTATTCAGCGCCATGCTCCAGGTGACTACAGCCCGACCGTTAAACCAAGTGCTAAGGGCAACTACCACTCTGTGTCAATCAACATTACTGCAACCTCTATCGAGCAGGTTGAGACACTGTACAAAGAGTTAGGTGAAATTGACATCGTACGCATGGTTCTATAATTTTTTGATAGATTAAATTTTTTTTGAAAGCAGCCTTGGCTGCTTTCTTTTTATTTATCAAAGAGATAACGAGGCTTTACATCGCTTTCAGTTAAAAATCTGTTACGCAGCGGTAGAGCATCAGGGTTATCCGGTTTATAATCCAAAAACTTTATATATTAGCAACAGGAATTCCCATGCAACACCAACTTGTTGTAAAACGACTTGGCCGCCAAGACTATGAGCCTGTATGGAAGGCGATGCATGAGTTCACCGACCAACGCACAGAAGAAACCCGTGATGAAGTCTGGTTGGTAGAACATAACCCAGTATTTACGCAAGGACAGGCAGGTAAAGCTGAGCACTTGATTAACACTGGCGATATTCCTGTTGTACAAAGTGATCGCGGAGGTCAGGTTACGTATCATGGCCCTGGTCAGTTGGTCGCCTACTTCTTGATCAACCTACGCCGCAAAAAATTAGGTGTACGAGATCTCGTTACCACAATCGAGAACCTCGTGATCAACACGCTAAAAGCATACAATATTGACTCAGCCGCGCGACCTGACGCACCAGGTGTCTACGTTGCCGGTAAGAAAATATGCTCTCTCGGTTTACGCATTCGTAAAGGATGCTCGTTTCATGGTTTAGCCTTGAACGTAAATATGGATTTAACACCGTTTCTGCGTATTAACCCTTGTGGTTATGAAGGTATGGAAATGGTTCAGGTCAGCCAATTTGGCGGCCCAGACAATGTAGAAGCCGTAGAAAAACAATTAATAGAAGAACTCGTTACTTTGCTCGATTATGAGCAAGTAGAATTCAGCACAGAAGCACCTTCTCAAGGTAATAAAGCATGAGCAAACCAATCCAGATGGAAAAAGGCGTTAAATATCGTGACGCCGATAAAATGGCATTGATTCCCGTAAAGAACATGCCTACAGAGCAGAAAGAAGTGCTACGTAAGCCTGATTGGATGAAGATCAAGCTACCAGCCGACAGCCAACGAATTCAAGACATCAAAGCGGCGATGCGTAAGAATAAACTTCACTCCGTATGTGAAGAAGCATCTTGCCCGAACCTAGCGGAATGTTTTAACCACGGTACAGCAACCTTCATGATCTTAGGTGCTATTTGTACTCGTCGTTGTCCTTTCTGTGACGTTGCTCATGGCCGCCCATTACCACCGGAAGCAGAAGAGCCTCAAAAACTGGCGAAAACCATTGCCGATATGAAGCTGAAATACGTAGTAATCACTTCTGTTGACCGTGACGATCTGCGTGACGGCGGTGCACAACACTTTGCCGATTGTAACCGCGAGATCCGTGCGTTAAACCCGCATATTAAGATTGAAACACTGGTTCCTGACTTCCGTGGTCGCATGGATGTAGCGCTTGATCTAATGAAAGACAATCCGCCAGATGTCTTCAACCACAACTTAGAAACCGCGCCACGTCTTTACCGTAAAGCTCGCCCAGGTGCGAACTACAAATGGTCACTTGAGCTTCTTAAGAAGTTCAAAGAGCAGCATCCCGATGTACCGACCAAGTCTGGTTTGATGATGGGTCTTGGTGAAACCAAAGAAGAAATCATCGAAGTACTGAAAGATCTACGCGCACACGGCGTAACGATGCTGACTCTAGGCCAGTATTTAGCGCCAAGCCGTCACCACTTGCCAGTAGAACGTTACGTTCCACCATCAGAGTTTGACGAGCTAAAAGAAGTTGCACTAGAACTTGGCTTCACGCATGCAGCGTGTGGTCCATTTGTTCGCTCTTCTTACCATGCCGATATGCAAGCTCAAGGTATCGAGATTAAATAAGCTCTCGCTTGTTTTGAAAAGCTTGTTTTGAAAAGAAAGGTTGGCTCAGTGCCAACCTTTTTTGTATCTGACAAATGATGATAAAAAGCCATTCTACCACTGTCATTCTGAACAGCGAGGAACGAGCGTGATTCAGAATCAGTTTTCAGAGTACTGATGATTTTTAGAGAAACTCTGAGTAAAAGAGTGCGCCTCAACAAGATTCCTGATCTCGCCTAGGCTCATCGGAATGACGTGGTTTGGATATATTGAAAAGGGACAGTGTTGGTAGCCATCCCCTTATCACACTCTCTCGCTATATCTCATTCCAAACGCCAGACAAACAAAAAGGCCCTCAATTGAGGACCTTTCATCAATCAAATAATCAAACCGAATCGCAGAAATAGAACGAGTTCGCCTGAGTTATTTTCAAAAAATGTTAGGCGTAAACTGGTAGACGCTTACAAATTTCTAGCACTTTCTGTTTTGTCGCTTCGATAACTTCTTCGTTGCCGATGTTATCTAGAACGTCACACATCCAGTTTGCTAGCTCTTTTGCATCTTCTTCAGTGAAGCCACGGCGAGTGATCGCTGGCGTACCTACACGAATACCAGACGTTACGAATGGGCTGCGTGGGTCATTTGGTACTGAGTTCTTGTTTACAGTGATGTTTGCTGCACCTAGTGCCGCGTCTGCGTCTTTACCAGTGATATCTTTGTCGATTAGGTCAACAAGGAACAAGTGGTTTTCTGTACCATTAGATACGATTTTGTAGCCACGTTCTTGGAACTGACCAACCATTGCTTTTGCGTTTTTCACTACGCGAGCTTGATAAGCTTTGAACTCTGGCTCCATCGCTTCTTTGAACGCTACTGCTTTACCAGCTATAACGTGCATTAGAGGGCCACCTTGACCACCAGGGAACACTGCTGAGTTCAGTTTCTTGTACATATCTTCGCCAGCATTTGACAAGATAAGACCACCGCGAGGACCTGCTAGTGTTTTGTGCGTCGTTGTTGTTACCACGTGAGCATGCGGTACTGGTGTTGGGTATTCACCGGCGGCGATAAGACCCGCTACGTGCGCCATATCAACAAATAAGTAAGCACCTGCTTTGTCAGCGATTTCACGCATGCGTTTCCAATCAACGATTTGCGAGTAAGCAGAGAAACCACCGATGATCATCTTAGGTTTGTGTTCAAGTGCTAGCTGTTCCATCTCGTCGTAGTTGATTTGACCAGCTTCATCGATACCGTAAGGGATAACGTTGTAGTGCTTACCCGAGAAGTTTACTGGTGAACCGTGAGTTAGGTGACCACCGTGTGCTAGGCTCATGCCTAAAACTGTATCGCCAGGGTTAAGAAGCGCCATGTAAACTGCGCTGTTTGCTTGAGAACCTGAGTGAGGCTGTACGTTAGCGTACTCACAACCAAATAGTTGGCATGCACGCTCAATTGCTAGTGCTTCAGCTTTATCTACGTACTCACAACCGCCGTAGTAACGCTTACCTGGGTAGCCTTCAGCGTATTTGTTCGTTAGCTGAGAACCTTGCGCTTCCATTACACGTGGGCTTGTGTAGTTTTCAGAAGCGATAAGTTCAATGTGTTCTTCCTGGCGAAGAGTTTCTTCCTGGATAGCTGCGAACAGTTCCGCATCGTAATCTGCGATGTTCATATCACGCTTAAGCATCTGTATCTCCTGACTCAGATTAGTACTGAAAGTTGCAAAAAAACTGTTGAATGACCCGACGCAAACGTTTTCGTCACCCTAATGGCGCGCATTCTACATAATTTGATTTAGGTCATAAAGAGAAATTTACAATTTTTCTCATGCAGTTTTTTCATGATGACAAGCAATGTTTATCATGCCAGCATTGCAATCGCATAACGACAATCTATTGCCTGTCAAATTTGTGCTTTACACCCTGTAAAACAGCAATTACATAGGTTTACCGTAAATTTTACCCTCTAGCTACCGAAAAGATCATCTTTTTACTACTATGCACGCCTTATTTATCACTAATGACTGCAACATTGATGGAAAAACACTCATTAAAAGAAGACTGGATAGCGATTCTCACGGGTACCTTTTTAGTAGCTCAAGGCGTTTTCTTTCTCCAATCCGCGAACCTTCTAACGGGAGGCACGACTGGATTGGCTCTGCTTATTAGCCAATTTACACCTTTTACCTTTGGTGTGCTGTACTTTTTAGCAAACAGTCCTTTTTACTTACTAGCATGGAAACGCTTCGGCCGTCATTTCGCCATTAATAGTGCCATTTCTGGCGCGTTGGTTTCTATCTTTGCCGATCATCTTTATTTGCTAATCTCGCTCGAATCGGTAAATGAAGTTTATTGCGCCGTCGCAGGCGGGCTTTTAATGGGGCTCGGTATGCTGATCCTATTCCGACATCGCTCCAGCTTGGGTGGCTTTAACGTGCTGTGTTTGTTTATCCAAGACAAATTTGGCATTTCAGTTGGCAAAAGCCAAATGGCAATCGATGCATGTATCCTGTTTGCTTCATTCTTCTTTGTCACACCAGAAGTGATTGGCCTTTCAATTTTGGGGGCGTTTGCACTCAATCTCGTGTTAGCGATGAACCACAAACCGCACCGCTATTCCGTGACCTACGGTTCATAAATTTTTGATAATGATTGAAGCGCGATTTATAAGATTTCGCGCTCCAATCGCTATATAATACTTCGCGATTTCCAAATAGATCGGTACGGTATGCGCGACTTTCTGCAACAAGCTAAACAGACTCACAGTTGTATTGCGATTGGAGAGCTGATCTATAACCCGAAGACACAGACCCTTCATCAAGATGCTATCGCGATTGATCTTGAACCTCGCACCATTGAATTATTAGAACTGCTGTTAACAAGCGTTGGCCACCCACTCTCTGCTGACACCATTATTGAAACCATTTGGCAGAGCAAGTTCATCTCTAAGAATGTGCTCACGAACCGCATTAGCACCTTACGTGCCCTGCTACAGCAGTACTTACCCGAATACGATGCCGCTAAGCTCTTGGTCACTTACCCCCGCAAAGGCTACTTTCTTAACCCTGCCAATATTCGTTTAGTGCCACCAGCGAAAAACCATCGGCGCGTTATCTCAACCCAGGTGGCGAGTAATAAGAACTTCAAGCTGATTTTTGCTTACAGCTTATGTGCCATACTTGCGGTATGTAGCATGACACTCGCAAGCTTGTTATGGCAACGCCAAGAAATCTCAACACAACAAACACGTCATCAACTACTGATTCCCAAAGTCGAGCTACTACTCAACCGTGTCGATTCAATCGGCTCCCAGGCGCGAAAATACCGCATACTGGTCAAAGCCATCTTGCTGCAACAACAGGTCGAATATCCATACACCGACATCGCCAACCAAGATGCTCCTAGTTACTTTCTTGATCCTATCGGTCATACGCCATATTTCCCTGGCGCACGAAACATGCAGACCAGCGACTACGAGCTCAATATCGAGTTAAAAGACGGCACAAAACAGGGCATCTTGAAAGCGCAGATGAACCTTATTTATCCTGCGACGGGCAAGCTGGCGTTTCGCAATGAGTACACACTGCGTTTATCTGCCTTACAATCGGATATTTTCCAAATGCACTCGGATGTCGCGCAATACTTCAATCTGCCTGCACCTTCGGCAAGTTCGTGGCAGCTTTCGGATATTCACAAAAAAATGTTATTCGAGAATGCCTTTTCTAGCCAACCTCTCCGACAATCTGATGAATTTGCGGCTATAACAACGGCAAGACATCTCGCCTTATACGAGCACGAACATCAAAAGCTGGAAGCGTATTTAACTCAAGTACAATCGTCGTTTGATGTTTTGCCAGATGAGCTGAGCCTCTGGTTAGGTCTATTGCATTTCAAATTAGGTAACTTAGACAGGGCAAAAGCTCTGTTAACGACACCAGATGGCGACTCACGTATCCAAAACGCACTGATTTATACCTTTGTGTCTCACATTGCTTATAAGCAGAACAAACTTGAACAGTTCCGTCTCAACTACATGGAATCACTGGTGGCGCTGCTGCGCGTTTTACCTTCCGAAACCTTGTTTGAGCGTCTTTCTCAATCTGAATCAAAAGAGACTTGCCTCCAACCGTGGAAAACGTTGCATGTTAGTGTGACCGATCAAGAAATCATAAGCCGATGGAAAGCGCTCATTAACGAGTATTGCACTAACGTAGCCAACGAAATAACCCCAAACAAAACAAAGACCTAAATATAAAATTAAGCTTTCATTAACCCCTGTTAGCTTTTGTTTTTTGCCCTTTTTCTCTCACTGAACTTAGCATGCTCGCATTCAAGCAACGGCCCAACATGAAACGGCCTTATCAATCAGGAATGTAAACCATGCTAAACAAAATGACGCTTATCGCAGCAGCAACTCTGGCTCTTTACGGCTGTGGCGGAGGTTCGTCTTCTGGCAGTGCGAATCCAAACAAAATGCCTCAAGAAAGTTTCGACGTCTCGATTCACAACTCAATCTTCGCTCCTGTACCAAACACACAATTGAGCTATTCGTTTAGCTTGGATGGCCAACCAGAGGGCGACATGAAACTGAGCTTCCAAGCGATGGGTCGCGAGCAAATATTGGCAGCATTGGCACAAATCCCAAACAGCGAGGCAATGGTCCAGTTGGTTAATGACTTGGTGAACTACGGCGCCGAACAGTTCTACTATTCAGACGAGCAGTACAACGACGACGAAGAGAGCAATACGCTTTACTTTGCAGGATCAGATGGTGCACTCCATGAAATCACTGACGCTTATTTCATTGGTCATCAGTTTATTGCCATGCTTATGCACAGCGGTCCGATTTTCCGCCTAAACGGTGACGACGTAAAAGAGAAAAGCCCGAATATTGACATCGGTGAAGAAACTATGTCTCTGCAAACCACTCTTACAGGCTACGCAGTTCACAACCTTCTAGACCGTTTTGAAGAGCATGAGTGGGTACAAAACCTTCCTATGACAGCATCTTGCCAAGTGGTTTGGCAACAGCAAATCCGAGAGACTGGCGTGCGTAAAGCGTTCTCGATCTCAGGCAAGAAAATTGAAGCGGCATACCTGATGGAAGAGAACATCTACAACCTAAACTGTGATGACATGGACTCAATGGAGTTCGCCACTTCGGCAGAACGTTGGTTTAATCCGAGCTTAGGTCTGATAGAACAAATTGAACTGCTGAAAGTACAACAATTACAAATCAACGAAGAGAAAGTGCAGCTAACAGCGATTGAAACAAAATAAGCCTGTACTCCACAAGTATCTCGCATCTCAATAAAAAAGGCTTTGGGGAGCACACCAAAGCCTTCATCTCGAACATCAATCTTAGGGGTGATGACACCCGAGTTTATTCTTCTATCAATAAAATACGAGTTTCGTAAGGTCGTAACACTTGATGGTTTGACGCGACTGCGCTCGCTGAGTTTTGATAGTTAGATAGCAAGTTTTTCGCCTTACTCATATCAAAACGTTCTGGCAGAACGCATTCCACCTCTTCAGCGTAGTAGTTATTGATACACAGCAGCGTTTGCTTATCGTTCTGACGAGCGTAAGCGAAAATACGTTTGTGCTCTGGCAGCAGGTCCTCGTAACGGCCATCGGTGATGACTGGAACCTGTTTACGCAGTTCAATCAGACGCTTGTAAAAGTAGAACACCGAGTTCAAATCGGCAACCGCAGCTTCAGCATTGATTTCAGAGTAATTCTGCGCCACTTCAAGCCACGGCGTTCCCTCAGTAAAGCCCGCGTGTTTTGCACTGTTCCATTGCATTGGTGTACGTGAATTATCACGCGACTTCTGTGCCAAGATCGCCATCATATCGTCATGAGATACACCATCACGGTTGACCATAATGTCGTACATGTTAGTACTTTCAACATCACGATATTGGCTGATTTCGGTATAACCCGGGTTGGTCATGCCGATCTCTTCCCCCTGGTAAACATAAGGTGTGCCTTGCATCATGTGCACTGATGCCGCAAGCATCTTGGCAGATTCAACACGGTATTGCTCGTCGTTACCTAATCGGCTCACAACGCGTGGCTGGTCGTGGTTACACCAGAACAGCGCCCCCCACCCTTTGCCATTTAAGCCCGTTTGCCAATGATTGAAGATCTGTTTTAACTGAATGAAATCAAACGGCGCTTTGGTCCATTTTTCACCATTTGGATAATCGACTTTCAGATGATGGAAGTTGAACACCATGGATAGCTCTTTGCCGTCTAGCGAAGAATATTGCTGGCAGTGCTCTAGCGTAGTGGAAGACATTTCACCCACCGTCACGCTGCCGTATTTTTGAAACACAGATTCGCTAATCTCTTGAAGGTATTCGTGCACACGTGGACCATCCGTGTAGAAACGACGACCATCACCAATATCGTCACTTGGAAAATCTTGCTGCTTGGAAATCAGGTTGATAACGTCGAGACGGAAACCATCGACACCTTTGTCTGCCCAGAAGCTGATGACTTCTTTCACTTCTTCACGCACTACTGGGTTTTCCCAGTTTAAGTCCGCTTGCTCTTTAGCAAAAAGGTGCAAATAGTACTGGCCTGTTTTTTCATCCAGCGCCCAAGCGTTGCCACCAAACTTTGATTGCCAGTTGTTTGGTTCAGCACCATCTACCGGATCTTTCCAGATGTAGTAATCACGGTATGGGCTGTTTTTATCACCCAGTGCGGATTGGAACCACTTGTGTTCTGTCGACGTGTGGTTCACTACAATGTCCATGATGATACGAATACCCAACTGATGCGCTTCTGCTAGCAAAGTATCGAAATCTTCCATAGTGCCGAACTCAGGGTTAATCGAGTAATAATCGGAGATGTCATAACCGTTGTCGATCATTGGCGATTGGTAAACCGGCGTCAGCCAAATCGCATCCACACCAAGGTGCTTAAGATAATCCAGCTTAGAAATGATCCCTTTGATGTCGCCCGTGCCTTTACTGCCACTGTCACAAAAGCTTTTTGGGTAAATTTGATAGATGGTTGCGGTTTTCCACCAGCTCTCATCATGCTTGGTCATAGCCATTTCTAACACTCACTTACCAGTAATCGGAAACTTAAAATTTGAAAAGAAAAATAGGAGGAGGCAGCCAAGTCACTGCCTCAAATAGAATTACGCGTTTGCAGGCTCAAGCTCACCTTTGGCTTGTGCACGCTTATAAAGAATTAACGTTAATGCAGCAGGTACCAGCATTGCGACTAACATAGCCAAAGCAAAAATGCCCCAGAACTGCGGTTGGATAGACAAGATGCCCGGCAAACCGCCCACACCGATACCGTTCGCCATTACGCCCGCACTACCACAAATAGCAGCAGCACACGCACTACCGATCATCGCGCTCAGCATTGGGAACTTGTATTTCAAGTTGATGCCGTACATCGCCGGCTCAGTCACGCCAAGGTAAGCAGAGATAGCCGCAGGCACTGAGATATCACGCTCGCCATGTTTTTTACTGATGATAATGATGCCGACGACCGCAGACGCTTGAGCAATGTTTGAAAGTGCAATCAGAGGCCAAATTGGCGTACCGCCTAGCTCTTGCATCAGTTGAAGGTCTACCGCGTTGGTGGTGTGGTGAATACCAGTAATGACCAATGGCGCGTATAGGAAGCCGAAGATGGTTGAGCCAATCATTGCGAAGTCACCCGTCATGGCTGCTTTTGCTGCGAAAGCAACGCCGTCACCCAACATACGACCGAATGGACCAATGATAGAGTGCGCAAGAATCACAGACACAATGATTGAGACAAACGGCACGACTACTAGGTAAAGGTAAGACGGAATGATGCGTTTTAAGTTGGTTTCAATAAACGCCAGAGCCATACCAGCAAGCATTGCTGGAATCACTTGCGCCTGATAGCCCACTTTCTCGATGGCGAATAAGCCAAAGTCCCACACTTCAGGTACTTGCTTACCAATTAGGTAAGCGTTCATTAACTGCGGCGAAACCAGCGTGACACCCAATGTGATACCCAAAATCGGAGTACCGCCGAGTTTTTTCACTGTCGACCAACACACGCCAACTGGTAGGAAGAAGAAGATTGCTTCACCAATTAGCCATAGGAAAGAGTGTACCGTTGCCCAAAACTGGCTGATTTCCGTTAGCGTTTGACCATCAAACATCTTGATGTCGCCAATCACGTTACGGAAGCCAAGAATCAGACCACCGGTAATGATCGCAGGTAGCAGTGGTACAAAGATTTCTGCAAGGTGGGAAATACCACGCTCAACGATATTCATGTTTTGACGAGCAGCGTTCTTCGCTTCGTCTTTGCTGGCTTCACTTTTACCCGTCAGTCCGATCAGTACCTTGTAAACTTCATCCACTTCAGTACCGATAACCACTTGGAACTGGCCTGCGTTGGTAAAACAGCCCTTCACCATCGGTAATGCTTCTAACTGTTTCGTATCTGCTTTGTCCGTATCATTTAGAACAAAACGCAAGCGAGTTAAACAGTGACTTACACTGGCAATATTGTCCGGCCCCCCGACCAGCTCAATAAGACGCTCCACGTCTTTACGCGCAATCTTACTCATAACTTTGTCCACCCTGTATTGGATACATTCGATTCATCATTTTGTTTTTATAAATGGGAACATTCCCATTTCTTAATTTTAATATTGCCATTCGAAGACAAAAAACAAAATGGGAACAGTCCCATTAATTGAGAATGATCACAGTATAATTTTAGAGCAGATCGTTTTAGTGTGGATTAACAAACGATAGGCTGTTGAGTAAAGTGAACCACTTCCTCATCGCCATTTAATTGATTGATCAGCATGTTAGCGGACTTCTCACCTGCAAGGGTATAACCTGGATCGACACTAAATACTTTAGGGAAAAGGAAAGAGAGCAATTCATTACCACCAACACCTGTCACAACCACGTCTTCACGGCCTAACTCTTGAAGACGCTTAATCACGCCCAACGCGATAGTGTCACTGGCGCACACGATGGCCTGAGTATCAGATTGAAGGACTTTGTCTACCAACTGATAAGCACTTTCATGGCTCAACTTACCCGTTTGGAAACAAGGTGCAATTTGCTTGCGTTGACACCAAGCTTTATAAGCATTTAGACGAGCTAAGCCAGTGGTTTTGTCTTCAGGATCAACACCAATATAAGCAATGCGAGATAAAGATTGCTGCTCAAGGTGAGACAAAGCCATGTCTATCACACCTTGGTTATCGTAGTTGATCGAGGAAACCATTTGCGTGTCCATCGCGATCACGACGATACGATTCCCCCACGCCGCCAATGCTCGCTCATCACATCCAGTAAAACCAAACACGATCACCCCATCGACGTTGCGACGTCTAAGCACATCCAAATGCTCATTGGTTTTATCGCGATCGAATTGGCTCTCCATGATCACCGCATCATAACCAGCGGAATACAAAGCATTGAGCATGGTACCAACGGCGCGATTTTCTGATGGTGAATCTAAACGGGAGATGATAACCCCAATAACCTTTTGACTGCCACCACGCATCGACTGCGCCGACTTTGATGGGACGTAGCCTGATTCACGAATGATTTGCTCTACCTTCTCACGCGTTTGCGGTTTCACTTTTGGATCGTTAGTAAGCACACGGCTTACTGTCGATTTGCCCACGCCTGCCAATTTTGCGATATCAAGAATGGTGAGTTTTTTGCTCATAAGTGTTCAGACTAAAAGAAGGAATCAAACAAAAGGGAAGCAGTGGCTTCCCTTAACTCAGTCAGTAATGAAGATTACTTGTTTAAGTACGCAGGCACATCTGCAATGCTATCTAATACTACCGTTGCAATGGCTTCGCCCTGTTCTGTTACTGGCTTACCAGTGCGAACCAAAATCTTAGTGCCAACGCCTGCCGCTTCTGCTGCCATCATGTCTTCAGCTTTATCGCCGATCATCACAGATTTCTCCATGTCGATCTTCAAGAAGTCACGCGCAGAAATGAACATGCCTGGTTTTGGCTTACGGCACTCACAATCTTGCTTGTACTCGCCAATGCCATGTTCTGGATGATGTGGACAGTAATAGATACCATCGAACTCAACACCATTATCAGCAAAGTTCCAATCCATCCATTGAGTCAGAGACAAGAAACGGTCTTCACTGAATTTACCGCGTGCGATGCCCGATTGATTCGTCACTAACACTAGAAGGTAGCCTTTATCTTTTAGCGCTTTCGTCGCTTCAAATACACCATCAATGTACTCAAAATCATGTTCGTCATGAACGTAGCCGTGGTCAACGTTTATCACGCCATCACGATCGATAAAAACAGCAGGTTTTGCCAAAACGTATTTCTCTATTAACTCGGTTTAATCAGATTATTACATACCTTATAAACTTCAACACTATCTAATTCATTCTAGGCCTCGACAAAACGGTTGATTTGTTGGGCAAGAATCGGTAAATCTGAGGGTGCCCTGCCGTCTACCTCCTGCTTTCTATCTATACATCTCCGTTTCGAAACAGAACATCCATACATTTAGACGTCTAGACGTAAAAATATCTATTGACTTCATTCTGCTTAACCCATAGCATCAACTGAAAATTGAGATAAAGCTCAACATTAAGTTCTGTCAAAGGCCGTTTTTGACAGCGAAGTTCCCCGTATCTTTGGGCAGGTTGAAACATGATAGAAATAAAAAACGTCAATAAAGTGTTCTACCAAGGCAGTAAGGAAATCCTTGCCCTGAAAGACATTAACCTACACATCGACAAAGGCACCATCTTTGGTGTTATCGGTTCATCTGGTGCTGGTAAAAGTACGCTGATCCGCTGCGTAAACATGTTAGAAGCGCCGACCTCTGGTTCCATCATCGTTGATGGTGTAGATCTAACCAAACTCAGCAAAAAGCAACTAGTCGAAACACGCCGTAACATTGGCATGATCTTCCAGCACTTTAACCTGCTTTCGTCTCGTACTGTGTTTGATAATGTGGCATTGCCCCTAGAACTGGCAGGTAAAGACAAATCGCAAATCACAACAAAAGTAACTGAGTTGCTAAAGCTTGTAGGCTTAGCCGACAAACACGAGAGCTACCCATCTAACTTAAGTGGCGGCCAAAAACAGCGTGTGGCAATTGCTCGTGCATTGGCATCCGATCCTAGCGTGCTGCTTTGTGATGAGGCCACTAGCGCACTAGACCCAGCAACAACTCAATCTATCCTTGAGTTATTGAAAGAGATCAACCGCAAACTCAACATCACGATTTTACTTATCACTCACGAAATGGAAGTCGTAAAAAGCATCTGTCACGAAGTAGCAATCATCGGTGGTGGTGAGCTGGTGGAAAAAGGCACCGTTGGCGATATTTTTGCGCACCCTAAGACAGAGCTAGCGCACCAATTCATTCGCTCAACGCTGGATCTTTCCATTCCTGAAGATTACCAAGCACGTCTGCAAGCAGAACGTGTTGATGGCAGCTATCCGTTGGTTCGCTTAGAGTTTACTGGCGCAACCGTCGATGCACCGTTAATGTCGCAAATTTCTCGTAAATACAATATTGATGTGAGTATTTTGAGTTCCGACCTTGATTACGCTGGTGGCGTGAAATTCGGCATGATGGTCGCAGAGCTATTTGGTAACGAAGAAGATGACAACGCAGCTCTTGAATACCTGCGTAAGCACAACGTAAAAGTAGAGGTACTTGGTTATGTCCTTTAATACGATTTCTGAATGGCTGAGTTTAAACAGCAAACTACTTTTAGGTGCAACGTGGGAAACGCTTTACATGGTTGCGGTTGCCGGATTAGTCGGCTTTGCTGTGGGTATTCCATTAGGCGTAATCCTCCATATTACTAAGAAAGGCGGCCTACTTGAAAACACCAAACTAAATAGCGGCTTAGGCGCTATCGTTAACATTGGTCGTTCAGTGCCATTCCTCGTACTGATGGTTGCGATTATTCCAGTGACAAAAATGCTGGTTGGAACCTTTATCGGTACAACCGCAGCAATCGTCCCACTGACTATTGGCGCCATTCCTTTTGTCGCTCGTCTTATTGAAGGTGCTTTATTAGAAGTACCGACAGGCTTGGTGGAAGCAGCGCAGTCAATGGGGGCGACACCAACACAGATCATCACAAAAGTTCTACTACCTGAAGCAATGCCGACTATTGTTAACTCAGTAACGATTACCTTGGTCACTCTCGTTAGCTACTCAGCTATGGCGGGTACGGTAGGCGGCGGCGGCCTAGGTGACGTAGCCATTCGTTACGGTTTCCACCGCTACGATGTAACTATCATGGCCGTGACTGTCGTGATGTTGATTGTTCTAGTACAGATTATTCAGTCTATCGGCGACGCAGTGGTGCGCCGTGTAGACCACAGATAAGCATCAAAAATACAAATTATAAGGAGATAAAGATGAAATTTAGCCTTAAAGGTCTTTTGACTGTAGCAACGGCCGCCTCTGCTCTTGCTCTAGCGGGTTGCGGCGACAAAGAAGTAGACGTAAACAAAGTAAAAGTTGGCGTTATTGCTGGTGCTGAAGCACAAGTAGCCGAAGTTGCCGCTAAAGTAGCAAAAGAGAAATACAACCTAGACGTTGAGCTAGTAACATTTACCGATTACGTAACACCAAACGCCGCTCTGGATGATGGTTCAGTAGACGCGAATGCGTTCCAGCACAAACCATACCTAGACCAACAAGTGAAAGACCGCGGCTACAAACTGGCTATCGCGGGTAACTCATTCGTTTACCCTATTGCTGGTTACTCAAAGCAAGTAAAATCAATTGATGAAATTCAAGATGGCGCACGCATCGCAGTACCAAACGACCCAACTAACCTAGGTCGCTCACTACTGCTTCTTGAGCAACAAGGTTTAATTACGCTACGTGATGGCGTTGGTCTACTCGCTACAGTACGTGACATCGTAGGCAACCCTAAAAATATCGAAATCATTGAACTAGAAGCCCCACAGCTTCCACGTTCATTGGATGACGTAACGCTATCTATCATCAACACCACTTACGCAAGCTCTATCGACCTATCGCCAGAGCGTGACGGCGTGTTCGTTGAAGATAAAGACTCACCATACGTAAACCTAATTGTCGCTCGCGAAGAAAATGTTAATGCGCAAAACGTACAAAACTTCGTAAAAGCTTACCAAACGGAAGAAGTTTACGAAGCGGCAAAAGAGCTGTTCAAAGGCGGTGTTGTGAAAGGTTGGTAATCCCACTTTTCAAAACATGACTGAAAACAACGTTCTAAACATAAACGTTCTAAACACAAAAGGGCTGATGTGAAAACATCAGCCCTTTCTATTTGTCTATCTACCCATTTAAGTAGCTTCAATTCGCTACTTAAGATGGTCCCAAGAGATATTCGACACGATTCGGCAGTCATCACACTTAAAATGAAATATGTCATGTAGTGGCTCATCGAGTAGCCACTCGCCATCGCATTTTGGACACTTGCGCGCTTTCTCGCTCTCCAGCGACTGACCACCGACACGATACTGGTAATAGTACGTAGGGATCTTCGTGATGTATTCGATACGGCCACGTAAGTCCCAACCTCGGCGAAACAGCACACTATCCACATCGCAAATTTCGTGCAGCGCCGCATGTTCCGCTCGGCAACCCCCTGCCATTTGGATTTCATCACACGCTTGCCACTCAGTCTGCCACTTAATGACGGCTTTATGGTCTCCATTAAGTGTTGGCTCATTACGATACAAAGGAATTGGCAACAGGGTTTCACCACTTCGCAAAGGCGAACACGTATGAACATAAGTCGTGTACAACACTTGCCAGCTAGGTGTCTCTTTTTCGGCTGCTTGTTCTGAATTCAAATCACGCCCCAGCATACGCATTTTCGGAGCAAGCAAAGACGCATCCGACAAACGGTTCATGCACACTTTGACGAAATCTGAGTGATAACGTGGATGCAAGCTGTCTTGTTCTGGGCAAACAACACGAACGAAAAATTCACCTTCTCCCATCACTATCGGAAATTCACGACCTAATACTTGGCCGTTGTAACGCAGAGCATCCATCAAGCCATTAATGGCTTTGTCTACCGCGCTGACGGTGGTGTTATCAAAACACTCAAACTGCAACTCAACAACATACATACTTAGACGGCAGCCTCTAACTTATTCAAGAACTCAACCAATGAATCTGCCAATACATCACGTTTAGAGGTACCCAAACGCTCTAGAATCACATTGCCAGTGAGGTTACAAATAGAAATCACATCCATTTCCTCATCTGTCGCTGCGATAAATACTGTTGGTTTAAGTTTCAAGCGGCGCTGCGTCACCAAATGACCAAGAATATTTTCTTGTAGACGCACGAAATCGTCATCGCTCCAGACTTGCAGCAGCGTCAACGAATTACCTTGCCAAGTTGCCTCCATATCGGCGCAGTATTGAGAACCATAAAAGGCTTTAACATCATCTTGCAGTGACAACTCAATCGCATTTTCCACATTGGTGAAATCGGCCATTTCATCACGTGCGACCGCTTTCCAAAGCACCTTTCCATCACGCTTCTCTTCGACACAAGGAGAAACAAGCTCTGCAAGCTCTTCACTGCTTGGCAACTCATTATATTTAGCTTGCCAAGCTTGTTGGTAGCGCAGGCTGAACTCTTGTAGCGCCTGAGTAACGTTTTGGGTCATGAAGGTCTCCTCATTCCTTATTTATCAGATAGCCGTGTTTGCCGGATGGCAATTGACCAGCGGATTCAGTAAAATTCTCGCCATTCTAATCGAAAACGACCACAAAGTATGAGCAAATATTCTGACGCTAAAGAGCTTGCTGGCCTAACACTAGGTAAAAAGACCGAGTATGCGAACCAGTATGACCCAAGCTTGCTGCAACCAGTCCCTCGCAGCCTGAACCGAGATGACCTTCAGTTAGGCGATACTCTGCCTTTCATGGGGCACGACATTTGGACGCTGTATGAACTGTCTTGGTTAAATAGTAAAGGTTTACCACAAGTGGCCGTTGGCGAAGTATACATTCCAGCCACCAGCGCAAACTTGATTGAATCGAAGTCTTTCAAACTGTACTTAAACAGCTATAACCAAACCCGCTTTGCAAGCTGGGAAGAAGTGACTGAGCGTTTAACACAAGACCTGTCTGAATGCGCAGGTGAAAAGGTGCTGGTTGAGGTGAATCCAGTGACCCACTATACCAATCAACCTATCGTAACAATGGACGGTGAATGTATTGATGACCAAGACATTAACATCACCAGTTACGATTTCGATGCCGATTTGCTTGAAGGTGCGGCAGGTGAAATACAAGTTGAAGAGGTGCTACATAGCCACCTATTGAAATCAAACTGTTTGATCACTAACCAACCCGACTGGGGCAGTGTAGAAATTCGCTACCAAGGCGCAAAAATAGATCGTGAGAAGCTGTTACGTTACTTAGTGTCTTTCCGCGAGCACAATGAGTTCCACGAACAGTGTGTAGAGCGTATTTTTACGGATCTAATGAAATACTGCCAACCAAGCAAACTGACCGTATTTGCCCGCTATACGCGCCGTGGAGGCTTGGATATCAACCCTTACCGCTCAACGGAACAAGATAAGCCAGCTCACAATCACCGTATGGCTCGTCAGTAAGCGCATAGGCAACAGAAATAAGTTCGGCAATCTAAAGGGTTGCCGGACGTTTTTATTGTCCGAGCATGTTACTATATCAAATGGCTTCAACCCGCATTTAAACGGCTAATTGAGGCTTTTCGCCGTTATCGCCATATCTAAAAACAGTTCGAGGGAACGAAAGGATGTTTTGGGACAGTTCGCGTCTATTCAAATTGATTGGCTTTCTTTGCTTGCTGTTTGTACAGCCACTTCATGCAACCATTTTATCGTCCGCGTTACTCAACGAAGCACAACAATTGGCGGAAATAGAGCCATCACAAGCAAAACAAGCGGCAACCAACTATTTGTCACAGCGTGAGCTAACAGAACGCAAAGAAAGTGACAGCCCTTCAGCCATGTCTCGCGACGAAACAGATCGTAGCGTTCGCACACCAAGCAGCACCATCGAAGCGCACAAGATTATCGCTCAGGCAGATTACGCCATGGGTAATGTTCGTTCGGCTATCGAGCACCTAAATAAAGCGGAACGCTTAGCGCAAGAATATCAATTGCCGTACATGGACTTAGATCTACAGCTGATGCGCAACCAAATGATTTGGATGTACGACGAAAACTACTCAAAAGCGGAAGACACGCTTAACCAAATTGAACAACAGCTCGATGAAGCCGATGCCGTATTACAACGCACCGACAGCGTTCGCTACCGACTAGTGATGCAAAGAGCACTCCTCGCTTCACATAGTGGCGATGTCATTAAAGCGGAAAACTTGTACTCTGAAGCAAAGACCATGCTTGACGATAGCCGCTCTGAGTTAGCCTTGATCGACTACTACACTGCCGTCGGCGAGTTTTACCTCAATAGCAAGAAATACAATTTGGCTTTGTCAGAACTCCTATACGGTTATTGGCAATCTATTGAAAGTAACAGTGGTGCAAGATTAGCAAAAGTGAATCGCCTTTTGGCTAGGCTCTTCCAGGAGCGACGAGTGTACGACAAAGCGATCGAATACTTATCTCAAGCCGCAGATTTTTATGACTCTTACCCTAGCTCTCCGATCCTAGCGGACGTCCTAGAGCAAATGGGCGACATCTACTTTTATCAGGGTAAGTTTAACCTTGCGTTAGTGCATTACTTCAACGTGCTTGACCATGAAAGTACCAGTAAGAACATCAATAGAATCATTAAAATTCGCTTAAGCTTGGCGGCTACCTACCTACAACTCTATAACTACGCGCTAGCAGAGCAGTACTTAGACCGCTCTAAAGAGCTTTTAGAATACACCAATATTCCTAAGCTTGAAGCAAAGGCTGCCCTGCTTCAGTCAGGTCTGGCTTATCATCAAAATGACAGTAAAGACGTCATTACTAATGCTAAGCTGGCGTTAGCGCTTGCTGAAAAGTCACCTGAAAATAACAACTTCATTAAGCAGCAGTCATACCGTTTACTTGGGTTGGGTTACGAGCAGGCAGGCGAATACAAACTTTCTCTGCAAGCTTATAAAAAATACACCAACCTCGTTCGTCTAGAACAAAAGCAGCTTAACCAAATCAGTGAGGATGCGTTCCGTCAGCAAAAAGAATTTGCCGAACAAACCATCCATTACATCGGTCAATCAGAACGCTTAGAGCAAGTGGAAAGAGAGCATCGTAAATTCCAGAAAATCTCATTTGCATTGTTTATTACTGTCTTGGTCATGTTTTTGTTCATTATGCGCCGTGGTGTCATTATGCAGCGCCAAGCAAGTGAAATCGAAAAACTGCGTAACGACCTCTTCACCCACTCTCGCTCTCGTTTACGTAACTTGCGTATGCTGAATGTTAAGCTTTCTCGCTCATTGAAAAAGTCGAGCGAAACTTTCGAGCAATGGCAAATGGGTGAATTGATCCACGAACCACTTAATGATCGCCTACGCTTTGTTATGATCGATTTGCCATTCTTACGAAGCATGTACGTCCATAACGGCTATAAGGCAGGTCTAGAACTAGAACGGGCATTTGGCGACTTCCTTGCGGAAAAAATAGAAAAACCGTCGCGTCTTTACCATTTCTCAGATGCGAACTTACTCTACATAGAACCGAACGCTGACCGTGATGCTTCTGCCGAAGTCATGTTCGAAAAATTCCAGACTTGGGTGGATGAGTTCGCTCAGCAGCACAACGTCAATCGTATTATTCGTATGGGCATCAGTGATTATCCGTTCTTACCCCGAGCCTACACTGCAATTAACGATGAGGAATTACTCGATCTGTTGTTGCTTGCGACTCACATCGCACGAGAAGTCAGCTTGAAGGATAAGCAAAGCCACTGGGTGTTCTTAAAAGCCATCGATAATGCGCCTGCTGCTAGCTTTGCAACAGGTAACATAAGAACTGCCTGTCAACATGCCATTAGCCAAGGCCTGATCAAGATCCATTCGTCCTACAAGAATGAGGACGACATCAAGAAAATATTAAAAAATGGATAATTAAACGCCTGTTGAACGTAATAACTAATGACGCTATAAAGTTTTTTGTTATTATCAGATAATTGTCAGTAGTACATGGACTTAACCGTAGTCACTTCATGGGAATCTTGGAATCCGATATTCAGTCGCAGCTGCATCAGCTGAGTTGTCAACTTGACCAACTCAGACTGACTCATCGTGATACTTCACTCAAATTCAAACGTGAACAACAAGTTCTTAAACGCGTTGTGGCATCATTGTCTTCAGCTTGCCAGGGTTCGAACACTCAGGTATCCAACTACCTATTTGAAATCCAACAAGAGCTGCAACATCAAAAAGATATCAGCACTCTTATCCCGCGTTTAGCGGTATTAGAGAGGATGCTCAAACAGCAGTCGAAGACGATGGATAAACAGAACGGTTACCTTGACGAACAAATCAAGCACAGTGGTGAAACACTGCAACGTGTCACTGGCTTACCTGCGCAGTTAAAACGTGAACTACGGAACCTGATGAGTTTCTCTGAAGTTCACGCCAGCAATAAAGCTGATCAAGCCACTAAGCTACTGAGTATTTACGAACGCGCTCTGAAAATCATTACGTCTAATTCACGTCTACATCTTAGTGAATTTGAAAACAATCCTGACAGATCTCAACTTGAATGCTTGGCCAGCGACCTTCAACATACTATTACAGAGCTGGATTTCGAGGGAGAATCAGGCGATAGATTGCTGGATATTCGCGCTAAGTTGCTCCTTGGCGTGAGTGCCGAGTCTCTCATTGAGCTTACGCTCTCAACGCTGAAATTGGTTGTCGAAGCAACAAAGTTCGAGCGCGAGGCGTCTAGCCAATTCCTTGATCAGCTGAACACTTCTCTCGCAAGTAACCTAAAAACCGTTCATCAGAACGTCGACCAGCATCATACCTACTTTGAACACCGCCAAGAGCTCAACACAGAAATGAACAGCTTGGTTGAATTAAGCCAAAAGTCACTTAATCAAGCTCAAGATATCGCGGTTGTGAAAAAAGAAATCACGCCTCTTCTCGAAAAAATGGCGTCGCTGACAGAGCGACTGAAAATGACGGAAGAGCGAGAGCAAGCGCTGCAAGAGCGGTTAAGTTACAGTAAGAACCAACTCGAAGCGGTATTTGAAACTACGCAAGATTATCGTCGACGCTTAGATGACCAAGCTCAGCGTATGTTGCTCGACCCGCTGACTAAAGTTTATAACCGCACTGCATTTAACGATCGACTAGAGCTAGAGTATCGCCGTTGGATTCGCTCTCAGCAAAACCTTCGTGTTGTGCTATTTGATGTAGACAACTTCAAAGCGGTGAATGATAGCTATGGTTATACGGCTGGCGATAAAGCGCTGAAGATCATCGCTCGTACTATTAACAAGCGCGTATCAGAAACGGAAACAGTGGCTCGCTTTGGTGGCGAGGAGTTTATTCTACTCGTCCCGGAACAATCTGAAGAATACACACTGGATCTGATTAAGCATATCCAGCGTGATATTAGCCAATTACCCTTTAAGTTCCGTGAGCAAAATATCATGATTACCTTAGCTGCTGTATCGACGTCTTTCAAAGAGTCCGATACGCCAGAGTATGTGCTCGATCGTCTTGGCAAGATGCTTGCGGACGCTAAAAAACGTGGAACAAACCAGCTTAACTGGAGCTAAGATTCGTACAAAAAGCGAGCAAACAAACCAAATTTGGTGCAATCTACGCTTTATAACCACCCATTTTCAACGAGTTATCACATTTCTTCCCTTTTAGTCTGCTAAGCTGTAAAAAACCAAGTCACTTCAAGATGATGTATTTATAAAAGGCAAATGTATCATCTTGAGGTTGCTTGGGAGTTGATAACCATAAAACCAAATCGGCCAACTACCTTTCATCAAACCATACGTATAACACCAAAAAGGTAAGTTGGTACTTTCCCTCAAATTAATGCAACACAAGGAGGCGTTATGATTACCCATATAAGCCCCGCTGGTAGCATGGACTTGCTATCTCAACTAGAAGTAGAGCGCTTAAAGAACACAGCCTCGAGTGAACTTTATCAGCTGTACCGTAATTGCACATTAGCGGTGTTGAACTCCGGTAGCCATACCGATAACTCGAAAGAACTGCTCGATAAATACCAATCGTTTGATGTCAACGTCGTGCGTCGTGAGCGTGGTATTAAGCTTGAGCTGACTAATCCGCCAGAGCACGCTTTTGTTGACGGCGAAATAATTAAAGGTATCCAAGAGCATCTGTTCTCCGTATTGCGTGATATCGTTTACGTAAACATGCATTTGGCAGACGCCCAGCGGCTCAACCTTACTAACCCAATTCACATTACGAACCTCGTGTTCGGCATTCTTCGTAATGCCAGAGCATTAACTCCAGGTATCGCACCGAATCTTGTCGTATGTTGGGGTGGTCACTCTATCAATGGAGTGGAGTATCAGTACACACGTGAAGTGGGTAACGAACTGGGCCTGCGTGAACTTAACATCTGCACAGGTTGCGGCCCTGGTGCAATGGAAGGGCCGATGAAAGGTGCAGCAATTGGGCACGCAAAGCAACGTTATACTCAGCAACGTTATCTTGGTTTAACCGAACCCTCGATTATTGCGGCCGAGCCACCAAACCCAATAGTAAATGAGCTGGTCATCATGCCCGACATCGAAAAGCGCTTGGAAGCTTTCGTCCGTATGGCTCATGGTATCGTTATTTTCCCAGGTGGCCCGGGCACAGCGGAAGAGCTACTGTACATTCTTGGCATCATGATGCACCCGGATAACGCCGATCAGCCAATGCCTATCGTATTAACAGGACCAAAAGAGAGTGAAGAGTACTTCCGCTCTATTGATGAGTTCATTCGCGACACACTTGGTGAGGAAGGGCAAAAGCACTACGAGATCATCATTGACGACCCGGCAGAAGTCGCTCGTATTATGAAACGCTCCATGGACTCGGTACGCCTTCACCGAAAAGAGAAAGGCGATGCGTACAGCTTTAACTGGTCATTGAAAATTGAGCCAAACTTCCAACTGCCATTTGAACCTACTCATGAGTCGATGGAACAATTGGATTTAAGCCTAGATCAAGAACCGCAAGTTTTAGCGGCCAACTTGCGTCAAGCCTTCTCTGGCATAGTGGCAGGTAACGTAAAGGCTGAAGGTATTCGAGAAATAGAACGTAGAGGGCCTTTCACCATTCATGGCGACGCAGTCCTCATGAAAAAACTCGATAAGTTGCTAAAAGACTTTGTCGAACAGCACCGAATGAAATTACCTGGCGGTTCAGACTACGAACCGTGTTATCGAATCGCTCACCCGGAAATTGGTGGTCGATAGTCAGGCTAGCATTCGTTACACTAGGGGCATTACGCCCCTTTTTTATTGCTAAGTCATTATGTCTATTCATCTTGTTATCATTGATGCCCTAAACCTGATCCGCCGAGTGCACTCAGCACAACCAGATCCAACCGACATAGCAAGAACCATAACCACAACGCAAAGAACCCTCACTCGCATTCTGTCAGAGGCCAACCCGACACACATCATCGCAGTTTTTGATCACCACGAACAAGACAGAGGTTGGCGCGCTGAAATTCTCCCTGACTATAAGCAAAACCGAAAACCAATGCCTCTGCCACTACTGCAAGGGTTAGATGCGATTCAACAAGCGTGGTGGGAGCAAGGTATTGATTCATTGCTGTCTGAAGGCGATGAAGCAGATGATTTGGTTGCTACACTCGCAACGAAAGTGGCCAGCCATGGTGAAAAAGTCACCATCGTTTCGACTGACAAAGGTTACTGCCAGCTACTTTCCCCTACCCTACAAATCCGTGATTATTTCCAACATCGTTGGTTAGATGAACCATTTATCGAAAAAGAGTTCGGCGTAAAACCAAGTCAACTAGCGGATTACTGGGGATTGACAGGGATAAGCTCTAGCCAGGTTCCGGGCGTACCTGGAATTGGCCCGAAAGCAGCGAAAGAGATTCTCACTCAGTTTGAGAGTATTGAAGCTGCCTACGCTAGTGAAGATCTCGTACCGAAATACCGTAAAAAATTGGATGAGCACATTGAGTCTGCTCGTTTATGTAAACGCGTCGCCGCTTTAAAGTGCGATATAGAACTAGGCTTTAACTTGCAAGATATTCGCTTTTTAGGGCCAAACAAAGCGGAGTAGTGTCCGATGGTAGTTTCACACCATGAAATCCGGCAGATATTAAAAAAGCGCCATTTGAAGGCGCTTTTTCTATTCTAATCACTATTCCCAAAAGACTCGGGGAATAAAGTTAGTAAGGTGAAATATTCGACAGACATTGGATATGAATCGTGATCTCTTCACGATCATGATACAAATGTTTAGCTTGTAGCTTGAACTTTACCTTATTATCAATGAGGAACTGCTTCAGATTTTCAAGGTCTTGCAGCACTTCGTCATAACGCCCTTTCATTGGCAGCTTAAGGTTAAAGATAGCCTCTTTTGCCCAACCTTTTAACAGCCACTGTCCCATCAGGTGAGCAACACGAGCTGGCTTTTCCACCATGTCACAAACAATCCATGTTACGTTCTTGCGGTCTGGTTCGAACTTAAAACCATCCACCATATGGTGTTTGATCTGGCCAGTTTCCATCAAACTGTCTGCCATCATGCCGTTATCAACGCAGTGAACGAACATTGAGCGCTTCACTAATTGGTACGTCCAACCGCCTGGACATGCACCTAAATCCACACCCCACATACCTGGTGCCAAACGCTCATCCCACTCTTCACGTGGAATAAAGACATGAAATGCTTCTTCCAGTTTAAGTGTTGAACGACTTGGGGCGTCTGCTGGGAATTTAAGGCGAGGGATACCCATGAAGAACTGTGAGTTGTTGTCAGTGTAAGAGTAACCAACGTAACAGTGGCCAGGCTCAACAAAGCAAATGTGCAGTACTGGTTTTTTCGCGTTATCTTTGTTCAGCATTAAGCCTTTGCCGCGCAACGCTTGACGCATTGGGACGGTAAACTTACGGCAGAATTTCAGTAGCTCTTTCGCTTCATTTGTATCTGGCGTTTCAATTCTCAAATCACCACAACGAGGGAATGCTTCGATGTCTGCTAGTTCATTCAAAATTGGACTAATTCGGTCATCACTTGGCAACGATTGAAACTCAGCTGCTACCGCAAACATTTGTCGAGCAAAAATTAAAGACTTAAAGTCTAAACCTCTCGCAAGTTTGTCGGCATCTCCATCTTGGTAACACTCGAAGACAACATAACCTGAGTTTCTCTTCACACGAGGGAAGCCATACACTTCCAACTGTGTCGCTTTGTCCTGAATTTCACCAGCACACTCTTTCTCAAAGCCAGAACGGCAATAGAGCATTAGTTGTTTCACTTGGAGACCTCTTTGATATTGAACGCAGCAAAAAAGAACAGACACCAACCAATCATGAACAGTAATCCTCCCACAGGAGTAATTGGCCCAAACCACTTAATGCCCGTCAGCGCCAGCGCGTAAAGACTGCCGCTAAAACAAAAGATGCCGATAATAAAGCAAATCGCCGCAATGAAAAAATATTTTTGTGCTTTTTGTCCCAAATTGAGCAGAAGCAGAATGGCACAAAACACAATCGCCAACGTGTGAATAAATTGATACAGAACTCCGGTCTCAAATACACCGAGCAAATAAGGGGCCAGTGTCGCTTTTAGCCCATGAGCAGCAAATGCTCCAAGAGCGACCGAAAGCAGCCCAGACAGACCAGAGAATGAGAGTAACCACTTACTTTTCACTGTACACCTCTTTTATAAACGCCGCTAACTGCTCTATCGCGAGTGCAATGTTACCCACTTCAGTATGACCTGAGCTCTTGCGCGGTTTGAAGCTGTGGTCACCATCAGGTAAAAAGCTCACCGTTACTAGTGACGAAAGGACGAAATCATCGAATTCCTCACGCTTACCAAAGGTGTCTCGTTCCCCTTGCAGAATCAGCGTAGGTTTCTCAATGGTTGCTAAGTGCTCGCCTTTGTATTTCTCTGGCTTTCCTGGCGGGTGAAATGGAAACCCTAAACAGGCAATGCCCGACACCAGCTCATTTTCAGCCAACAAGCTCGACATACGACCGCCCATTGACTTACCACCAATAACCACGGGAGAAGAAGTAAAGTGAGCGATCACTTCGCTGTATGCTTCGAGCAACTTTGGCGCGCGATCGGGCGGACGCTTTTTGCCATCTTCCGAACGTTTCACCATGTAAGGGAAATTAAAACGCACTACACGAATACCTTGCTCCACTAATCCTTTGGCGACCGCTGTCATGAAATCATGCTCCATCCCCGCACCTGCGCCGTGAGCAAAAATAAACAGCGGTCCGTTTTCAGGTCCCTCAGCTATCCAGTGATTCATCCAATACTTCCTCTTGTTCTTTTCTCGCGGTTGCTAACATCCAGTCTCTAAACGTTGCGATTCGGCCCATATCTGCCTGCTGTTCATGACACACCACATAGAATGCATTCTTAGATATCAACACCTCGTCGAATGGTGCAATGAGTCGTCCGGCTTCCATTTCAGGTTTGGCGAGTACGTTGTTACCGAGCGCGACCCCCTGACCGTGCGCAGCAGCCTGTAGCACCATCGTTGAGTGACTAAAAATAGGACCGTGGTTTACGTTGATGCCTTCAATGTTGTAATGACGAGCAAACTGCTTCCAGTCTTTACGCGAAGTATCGTGTAACAAAGTATGTAATTTGAGGTCACTTAAAGATTCTAATGGTTTGTTACCCAAAAGTAATGAAGGTGAACAAAGTGGGATCAAAAACTCTTGGTACAATTTATCTGCTCGCAAACCTGGCCAGTTCCCACGGCCATAGTAGATCGCCACATCAACATCATCAGTCAGTGAGCCTTCATCCATATCTACGGCTTTAATACGTACATCGATATCGGGCTCTTGAGCATTAAAATCGGCCAAACGAGGTACAAGCCATTGGATAGCAAAACTCGGCGGTAGGCTAATCGTCAATGCCCCTTTTTCGCTACGTTCCAACACCTTATCTGTCGCTTCCGCAATCGAGGTGAAAATATCTTTGATATCGAGAAAGTAACTTTGGCCTTCTTCTGTTAACAACAAAGAACGATTACGTCGACGGAAGAGCTTCAATGATAAGAACTCTTCAAGCGCTTTAATCTGGTGACTGACCGCGGCTTGAGTAACAAATAACTCTTCTGCTGCTCGTGTAAAACTGAGATGACGAGCAGCCGCTTCGAAGACTCGAAGCGAATTTAATGGAGGCAATCTGCGAGACATATGGGACCTCTAATAGGATTAGTTTTTTTAATCTGAAACATTATAAAATGTCCGTTGTCGAACAGCCAGATAAATTCTATATTTCACCCCGCAACACGGGCCTGAACGGCTTGATTTCTTTGGAAATCAATTGGCTTCGTTGTTGCGATGTTGTGTTTGCAAACTCGTATTTCGAGTTAGGTAGATTTCTACCATAATGTTTTGTCCACACTCCCTGTGACAAAACATATACTTCCTGTATTTATTTTTGACCTGTCTGTCAAATTTGTTACACCGCCTAAATTAGGCGGTGTTTTTTTATCTATCAAAAATCTCATCCGCATATCTGGCAGCAATATCACTTTATTACTCTTCTTTCGGATTAATTATCGTTATATCAACACAAAGTGTATGGCTTTGCGATGAGCCTCAACATTATGCTAAGTAATGGTTGTCTGTAACGCGATCAAAAACAAAAAAGGCGCAAATTGATGTCTCAATTTGCGCCTTTTAACGTATTTTATCAGTCAGCTATGGACGGTAAACTTTTACGTTGCTGAAGCCTTGCTCTTGCAAGTAAAGCGCTTGCAGACGGCTCATCACACCGCGGTCACAGTAAAGTAGGTATGTCATAGACTGGTCTAAGTCACCAAACTGTGTACCCAGCTTGTAGAAAGGGATATGTTTCACATCCACACCTTCGATTTCAAGTGGGTTATCGTCTTCCTCTTCAGGACTACGAATATCTAGCACAACCGCGTGCTCTTCTACCGCTTGAACTTGCTCTACTTCTGGTGCGGCTTGCTCAGACTCTTTCGCGATATCACGAATGTCCATCATGCGAGCTTCTTGAACCACTTGCTCAAGGATACTAAAGTCGAATTTCTCTTCTTCAGCTTCTAGCTTGCCTTTCACCGCTTTCACGGTTGGCTTCTTAGAGATAACACCACAGTATTCTGGCATTGTCTTTGCGAAATCTTCTGTGCCGATTTCACGTGCTAGATTGATGATGTCTTCTTTATCCCAGTTGATAAGTGGACGCAGAATCAGCGTGTCAGTTACGTTATCGATGTGGCGTAGATTGGTTAGCGTTTGGCTCGATACTTGACCTAGTGCTTCACCTGTTACCAATGCTTCGATCTTCATCTTCTGAGCGATCATGCCTGCTGCACGCATAAACATACGCTTCAAGATCACGCCCATTTGGCCGTCATCGACTTTCTCTAGGATTTCCGCAACCACAGGCTCGAAATCAACTGAGATAAAACGTACTTTTGCTGAAGAACCGTATTTGTTCCATAGGTAGTGAGAAACCTGCTTAACGCCGATTTCGTGTGCTGGACCACCTAAGTTAAAGAAGCAGTAATGTACTTTTGAACCACGCTTGATATGAAGATAGCTTGAAACACCAGAATCGAAACCACCCGAGATCAGGCTTAACACGTCTTCTTGCGTACCCAGAGGGAAACCACCTAGGCCTTTATGACGAGACAATACTTGGTTTAGCTTGTCGTTCGAGACTTCTACCTTGATCGTCACGTCTGGGTTTCGTAGCTTAACACTAGCGCTTTCAATCGCTTGATTTAAACCACCGCCTACATAACGCTCTAGTTCAATGGAGGTAAAGTCATGCTTGCCACGACGCTTCGCACGTACAACAAAGGTTTTATTTTCGAGTGCAGCACGGTTGAGTTCTAGCACTTGCTCGAAGATATCGTGCAAGTCTTTAAATTCAGTTTGCTTCACTTCCAGTACGTGGTGAATGCCTGGTGTATGAGTCAAAACCTCAAGAACTTCAGCGTGGAATTCGTTACTCTCAGAGGTCACTTCAATGTGATCACGACGGTTAAATACCGCGACAGACTCCGTGCGGCTCTTAATGATGTTACGAATGTTGCACTCTAAAATCTTTGTGAAGCGCTTACGCACAGATTCACTTTTTACAAAAATTTCTGGATGGGGCTTTACAATAAATTTCATAGTCTAATTCGCAGGTTAGTTTCGCAATCAACAAAGAGTGACACTCAACTTCAATACTTCATACGCAGTAAAACCGCGTTTCAGTCACAAAAAGTAGTCTGAGCTCACTTTTAAGGCGCAAGATTATACACCCAAGCGGATTGGAAAAACAAAAAAAGCGAGCAATCTGCTCGCTTTCTTATCTCTTTACTGACTTAAAACTAAAGCCTAGTTATTGAATTACTGGCACTTCTTCACTGTAGAGAGGCTCGCCTTGCATAATGCTGATTTCAACCCGTCGGTTAAGCGCACGATTTTCATCAGAATCATTCGGTAACAAGGGCTCCGTATCCGCCATACCCCGCACTCTCAAACGTTGATGAGAGAAGCCTCTCACTTTCTCCATCTCTTGCGCGACTGATACTGCACGCTGAGAAGAGAGATCCCAGTTAGAACGATAAAGTTCCGAGTCTAGCGGTCGATTGTCTGTATGGCCAGATACTCGAACAATGCCTGGCACGTCTTTTACTAGCTCTGCAATCTGACGAACTAAAGGACGAAACTTAGGCTGCAAGAAGGCCGAACCTTCTGGGAATGCACCTTTTTCACGCATACGTATAACAATCTGCTGACCGAGGTTTTCAACTTCAATGGCGCCTTGTTCAATCTCTCGCTCTAAGGCTTTCTTGATGCTTTCCATCAAGGTTTCCATCTCTTGCGACATCTCTTTAGATTGCTGTTGCTGCATGTCCGCTTCGGCAGATTCATTGTTTTGAGTTGACGTTTCTGGCGATTGCCCACCCGTTAACTTGCCTTCATCACGTTTTGTGCCACCAGCTCGATCAGACTCCCCTTCATGAAATTCGAGCGTCTGCTGAGTGATGTCCATGGTTTGCTGCATGATGACATCAATCGGAGTTGGTTCCGGCCGACCCGGTCGAAACTCTTGGGCAATAATGCTAGTACCTTTAGGAATGTCTTTCACTTCAAGCTGATTTTGCACACCGAAGGCAAATTTCATTGATCCTGCAATTTGTTTGAACTTCAGTACATCCATCTCAGAAAACGAGAGCAGAAGAACAAAGAAACACATCAGTAGCGACATCAAATCTGCGAATGTCCCCATCCATAACGGGAGGCCAGGTGGCGGACAATCGCATTTGTTATCTTCATCATCCATCACGACTCTCCAAGTTACTCGTCAATCTCAAGGGCACGTTTACCTTCATTGAGGTAGTTCTTCAAGTAACTATCGATCACTCGCGGGTTTTGGCCATCTTGAATCGCTAATACGCCATCCATGATCAAACGGCGATTTAGCGTTTCTTGGTCACGGCGAAGAGAAAGCTTATCCGCAATAGGGAAAAACACCATATTGGACAGGATCGCGCCATACAATGTGGTCAAGAGTGCAACGGCCATTGCTGGTCCAATCGCTTTAGGGTCATCCATGTTTGAAAGCATCGCAACAAGACCAACCAAGGTGCCAATCATTCCCATTGCAGGAGCAACGTCGCCAAAGGCGCGAAATACACCAGTACCTTGCGTATGTCGTTCATCCGTAAGCGCGATGTCTTTTTTGAGTGCCGCTCTCACAACGTCGGCATCATGGCCATCAACCAGTAGATCAATGCCTTTCTGCATGAATGTGTTGTTTATTTCCATCTCTTCAAGAGCAAGAAAACCACCTTTACGCGCCGCATCGGCCATTTCCACAATTTTTGCGATCAGGTCTTCGGGTTCATCCGCTTTAAACATGAAAGCTTTGCCTGCAATCTTTGTCGCACCAAAAAACTGTCCCATTGTGAACTTCATCAACACGACGAATATTGAGCCACCAACGACAATAAGGATCGACGTGACATCGACAAACATGCCGATGCTGCCACCAAGCACCATCGCCATAATGACGAATGCAAAACCACCAATCAAACCTAATAGGGTTGCTAAATCCACAAAGCACTCCTCACGCTATACTCAAATACTGCCATTGGGCGGATTATTACCTGTATCGACAACTCGCGCAGAATTTTTAGAAAAATCTTAGCTAATGGATCACAAATTACACCTAACAACCTCAACCAAAATATGGGGTTTCACCGCTTAGACTCGTTGAACGCTAATTTTGTGACAATTATATAAGGTTAAATTTGACCAAGTTACTAGGCTAAGGTAACTTTCGTGCATCTTACCCGAGGCTTGATTAAGGCAGAAAAAAGATGGCGGTCAAGAAACCAGAAAACATGACCTTTGAAGCAACCATTGAAGAGCTTGATAGCTTGGTTGATCAATTAGAAAATGGCGATCTTGCTCTAGATGATGCCCTGCGTAAGTTTGAACGAGGCATTGCCTTAGCTCGTGCAGGCCAAACTAAATTAAGCGACGCCGAACAGCGCGTGAGCATTCTTCTTAATGAAGATGATGAAGCACCACTGAGTGACTTCAAACCAGATTCAGAATAACAATCAGTAGTGAGCAATGTGATGCAACAGACATTGACGTCTTTTCAACAAAGAAACAATCAGCAATTGAATTTGTGGCTCGATCAGCTTCCATATCAAGAGCAGCCATTGATTCAAGCAATGAAATACGGCCTTTTGCTAGGTGGAAAACGCGTTCGCCCTTTTCTTGTTTACATCACAGGTCAAATGCTCGGCTGTAAACCTGAAGACTTAGACACCCCCGCCGCTGCTATCGAATGTATACATGCCTACTCACTCATTCATGATGATCTGCCAGCCATGGACGATGATGAACTGCGTCGAGGTCAACCAACTTGTCATATTAAGTTTGATGAAGCAACCGCAATACTGACAGGTGACGCACTACAAACTCTTGCCTTCACTATTATTGCTGATGGTCAATTAAGCCCGGCGGCTGAAGCTCAACGCATCAGCATGATCAAAGCCTTAGCGCATTCCTCTGGTGCCAGCGGCATGTGTGTAGGGCAAGCCTTAGATTTAGGCGCGGAAAATCGCCAAGTTTCTCTTGAAGAAATGGAAGAGATACACCGTAAAAAAACCGGAGCTCTGATTGATTGTGCGGTAAAATTAGGTGCATTAGCTGCTGGTGAGAAAGGTATCGAGGTTCTACCTCACTTGGAGCGCTACTCAAAAGCAATTGGTTTGGCGTTTCAGGTTCAAGACGATATTCTTGATATCATCAGTGACACAGAAACACTGGGTAAGCCTCAAGGTTCCGACCAAGGTCTGAATAAGAGCACTTATCCTTCCCTGCTGGGTTTAGAGGGAGCCATAGAGAAAGCTCACACTCTGTTACAGGAAGCACTTCAAGCATTGGAAGCTATCCCATACAATACTCAGTTACTCGAAGAGTTCGCCCGATATGTCATCGAGCGCAAAAATTAACACTATAAGCGCGCATTTATATGACTCTTGATATTTCAAAGTACCCAACACTGGCGTTAGCAAATACACCGGAAGAATTACGTCTTCTTCCGAAAGAAACATTACCAAATCTGTGTGATGAACTGCGAACGTATCTGCTAAATTCAGTGAGCCAATCTAGCGGACACTTAGCGTCTGGCTTAGGCACCGTAGAGCTAACTGTCGCTCTGCATTATGTTTACAACACCCCTATCGACAAATTGATTTGGGATGTTGGTCATCAGGCTTACCCGCACAAAATCCTCACCGGACGTCGCGATAAAATGCCAACAATTCGCCAAAAGGATGGTCTACACCCTTTCCCCTGGCGTGAAGAAAGTGAATATGACACGTTGTCTGTCGGTCACTCTTCGACATCTATCAGTGCAGGTCTTGGCTTGGCCATCAGCGCACAAAAAGAAGGCAAAGGCCGTAAAATTGTCAGTGTGATTGGCGATGGCGCAATTACAGCAGGCATGGCATTCGAAGCCATGAACCACGCTGGCGACGTTCATCCTGATATGTTGGTGATTTTGAACGACAACGAAATGTCGATTTCAGAAAACGTCGGCGCCCTGAATAACCACCTTGCGAAAGTACTTTCTGGTAGCTTGTACACTTCTATCCGTGAAGGCGGTAAGAAAGTGCTGTCTGGTGTTCCACCTATTAAAGAGTTGGTTCGCCGTACGGAAGAGCACCTAAAAGGCATGGTGGTGCCTGGTACTCTGTTCGAAGAGTTCGGCTTTAATTACATTGGCCCGGTTGATGGGCACGACGTCAATGAACTCGTCAAAACGCTGAAAAATATGCGTGAGCTCAAAGGTCCTCAATTCCTACACATCATGACCAAGAAAGGCAAAGGTTATGAGCCTGCCGAGAAAGATCCTATCGGCTACCATGCAGTGCCGAAGTTCGCACCGGCAAACAATAGCTTACCGAAGAGCAGTGGCGGTAAGCCAACTTACTCAAAGATCTTCGGTGACTTTTTATGTGACATGGCGGCCCAAGATCCTAAGCTAATGGCAATTACGCCAGCAATGCGCGAAGGATCAGGTATGGTGCGTTTCTCAAAAGAGTACCCAGACCAATACTTTGATGTGGCGATTGCTGAGCAGCACGCAGTGACACTGGCAACAGGCATGGCAATTGCGGGCGATCATCCAATCGTTGCTATCTATTCGACTTTCTTGCAACGTGGTTATGACCAATTGATCCACGACATCGCGATCATGGACTTACCAGTGATGTTTGCGATCGACCGCGCAGGTCTCGTTGGCGCAGATGGTCAAACTCACCAAGGTGCGTTCGATTTGAGCTTTATGCGCTGTATTCCGAACATGGTGATCATGGCGCCAAGCGACGAAAACGAGTGCCGACAAATGCTTTACACTGGCCATAAGCATTCTGGCCCGAGTGCGGTTCGATACCCTCGTGGTAGCGGCATGGGCGTAGAAATCGAAACTGAGTTTACGGCGTTAGAAATCGGTAAAGGGCGCATGGTTCGCCAAGGTGAAAAAGTTGCTATTCTGAGCTTTGGTACTTTCTTGGGTAACGCGCTAGAAGCGGCAGAATACCTTAACGCCACTGTTGCTGATATGCGCTTTGTGAAGCCGCTCGATGAAGCATTAATTCGTCAATTAGCCGCAGATCATGACGTGCTCGTGACGTTAGAAGAAAATGTTATCGCAGGTGGTGCAGGTGCGGGTGTCGTTGAGTTCATGATGAAAGATAAAATCATTAAGCCAGTCTTAAACCTAGGTTTACCCGATGAGTTTATTCATCAGGGAACACAAGATGAACTGCATGAAGAGCTTGGCCTCGATGCAAAAGGAATTGAAAAATCCATCTTGGATTATTTAGCAAAATAGCATGTAAAAAGGGATGCTCATGGCATCCCTTTTTTACGTCCAGTGTTTAGTTCATGGTTTAATTCATCCAGCCAGCGTATTTTGCGACTAGAAACAGGGCAACACCAGCCATAATTCCCGCCACGATATCATCAACCATAATACCTAGCCCACCGTGAACTCGCTTATCTAGCCACCCAATTGGCCAAGGTTTTACCATATCGAAAAAACGAAATAAGATGAAGCCAGTGATCAACCACTTCCATTCAGTGAGTGGAATATTCAGTGCAGGTACAATGCTCATCGTAATCCAAAAGCCCGCAAACTCATCCCATACGATTGAACCATGATCATGTACTTTCATGTCTGCAGACGTCACTTGGCATATTTGAATGCCGATCACACACGAGATCAGAACAACAATGACATACGCCGTAAATGGTAATTGTGCCAACAGCAAAAAGAAAGGCACGGCCGCCAGTGTGCCCATTGTTCCAGGGATAAACGGGGATAATCCACTGCCAAAACCCGTCGCCAATAGATGCCACGGATTCTTTAATGAAATCAGAGAAAGAGGGTTGGTCATATCCTTAAACCTATACTGCTAGTTTGGTTTCAATCGTCATGCCTGCGAGTTACTCAATAGTAACAGGCTCTTGGCTAGAGCTTAGCTCAGATCATTTAAAGTGGTCGAAGCCACTTAAGTCCCAATCAAGTGGTTGATTGTTATCATGCAGCTCGAAGGTTCCATTTGGTCGGATTTGACCAATACATGTGACCTTACAGCCAGTATGAGATAAAGCGCTTTGTAACGAGCCTCGATTTTGCTCCGGCACGGTAAAACACAACTCGTATTCTTCGCCACTTGCTAAAGCATACTGCTGCGCGCTGATCTTATCATCTAAAAACTGGACTAATTCTGAAGAGATCGGTAGCTGAGAGACATCAATACTAACCCCAACCTGAGATCGCTGTAAAATGTGCTTAATATCAGAGATTAAACCATCTGAAATATCTATCGCCGACGAGGCTAAGCCAACAAGAGCTTGTCCAGCAAGCACACGCGGAGAACTAAGGTAATGAGCTCGCTCTAGTGCTTCCGCGCCGGCTCTGCTGCGCAGAGAGTCATCTAGAATCACATCCAAGCCAGCTTTTGCATCGCCAAGGTTTCCCGTTACATATACCCAATCCCCAGGCTTGGCTCCGGATCGCGTGAGCGCTTTGTCTTCAGGTACAAAACCTTGCACCGTGAGTGTCAGACACAATGGCCCTTTGGTGGTATCACCGCCTATTAACTGAATACCATAGTAATCAGCCAGTTCGAAAAATGCATCACAGAAAGGAGCAAGCCATTTTTCATCTGGCTCAGGCATCGTTAATGCAAAGCTCACCCACGCAGGCGTTGCGCCCATCGCCGCCAAATCACTGATGTTAGAAGCCAATGCTTTGTGTGCGACCCATGCTGGGTTCGCGTCGGCTAAGAAATGCGTTCCAGCTACCAATGTATCCGTGCTAATCGCAATCTGAACATTAGCTGGCGCTTTGACCAAAGCGCAATCATCACCAGCGGCTAGATGGACATCTTTACGTTGGCTCTGACGACCGACGAAATACTTGTCTATCAGATTAAATTCACCAGACATAATTCACTTACTTTTTGATGTAAAAGCTTTTGATACAAAAAAGGTCAGCATGTGCTGACCTTTTCATTGAAGAAATCGTTATTTCTTACGAATGTGAGGTGCTGCTTTATCAAGTACACCATTCACAAACTTGTGGCTATCTTCTGCTGCAAAAACTTTTGCAAGTTCAATCGCTTCATTGATAACAACTTTGTAAGGAACATCTTCGCGACGAGTCATCTCGTACATAGCAAGGCGAAGAAGAGCAAGTTCCATCATATCTAAATCCTGCATAGGACGAGAGATGTATGGACGAATTTTGCTATCTAGCTCAGCGTGGCTAAGTACAACACCGCTTAATAGTTCACGGAAGTAAGCTACGTCTGTCTCTGGAGCAGCAAGCGCTGGCTCAGATGCATGAAGTTCTTCTTCATCGTATTTGTCGCCAGACAAAAACTGTTCTTCAATCTTGGCAACATTCTCTTTAGTAATTTGCCATGAGTAGATCGCCTGTAGAGCGAATTGACGTGCGTTACGACGTGCGGCTGGTTTCACACTGGCCCCCATTAGGAATCAATTTCAGATAGTACATTAATCATTTCAAGTGCGCTTAGTGCAGCCTCTGCACCTTTATTACCAGCCTTGGTTCCTGCGCGTTCAATCGCTTGATCGATCGTATCAACAGTCAAAACACCAAATGCTACTGGAATGCTGAATTCCATAGACACTTGTGCTAGACCTTTGTTCATTTCACTACAAACATAGTCAAAGTGAGGCGTTCCACCGCGAATAACAGACCCTAGAGAAACAATAGCGTCGAATTTGCCAGTTTTAGCAACACGCTGAGCTACTAGAGGTAGTTCTACGGCACCTGGACAACGCACAACCGTGATGTTGTCTTCGCTTACTTGTCCGTGACGCTTTAGTGTATCGATCGCACCAGAAAGTAGGCTTTCGTTAATAAAACTGTTGAAACGAGAAATAACGATAGCAATTTTTGCATTTGGCGCTGGGAAGCCACCCTCGATCACTTTCATAAGCTTTCCTTTAACTCTATTTATAAGTGAAATATGTTCATCAAGTGAGAATCGCCGGATTCTAGCACAAATTTGTGAGCAATATCTAATGGAAATTGGAGGCAAATCACCGGTTCCTAGCCATTGACGAGTTAAGCACGTCAAAGACTAGGAACTTATTGTTCGGTTGTTACTCGCAGACGTACTCAACAACGTTCAGACCAAAACCACCTAACGCGTGGTACTTTTTGTTGGTCGATGACAGAAGGCGCATATCATGTACACCGAGATCCGCAAGAATCTGTGAACCAACGCCAACACGGCGAGACGTGCCTTGTTTTTTAGCAAGCGTTGGGGCTTCACCTTTGTCTTGCGCTTCGAACATCTTCACGCGATGAATAAGTAGATCGGTCGATTCTTCATGGCCAAGAACAACCAGCACACCGCCTTCTTCACCAATGCGTTTCATTGCCTTATCTAGTGTCCAGCTGCGCTCTGCATTACGATCGCTACGTAGTAAGTCGGTAAAAACGTCTTGAAGATGAACGCGAACCAGTGGCGCTTTTTCTTTCAAATCGCCCTTGCACATTGCGTAGTGCACTTGGTTATCAATGGTGTCTTTGTAAGTGACTAACGTGAACTCGCCAAACTCTGTCGGTAGCTTGCACTCTGCCACACGTTCAATCGTTGTCTCAGTGTTATTGCGGTACTCAATTAGGTCGGCAATAGTGCCCAATTTAATACCGTGCTTCTCTGCAAAGATCTCTAGATCTGGGCGACGAGCCATGGTGCCGTCGTCATTTAAGATCTCAACAATCACCGATGCTGGCTCTAAACCAGCAAGACGAGCCAAATCACAGCCTGCTTCAGTGTGACCTGCGCGAGTCAGTACACCGCCGTCTTGAGCTGCGAGAGGGAAGATGTGACCAGGCTGCACCAAATCCGCAGCTTTAGCGTTTGGCGCGACTGCTGCTTGAACGGTACGTGCGCGATCTGCGGCTGAAATACCAGTCGTTACCCCTTCTGCTGCCTCAATCGAAACAGTAAAGTTGGTGGTGTATTGCGCATTATTGTCTTGCACCATTGGTGGCAGACCTAGACTTTCGCAACGATCTTTGGTCATGGTTAAACAAATCAGGCCACGGCCATAGGTTGCCATAAAGTTGATGGCTTCCGGCGTAATATGCTCGGCAGCCATGATCAAGTCACCTTCATTCTCGCGGTCTTCATCATCCATGAGGATGACCATTTTGCCTGCGCGAATATCATCAATAATTTCTTGTGGCGTACTGATTGGCATAGTCTGTTATCCCGTTATTCTAAATTTGTTATTGCGACAGCAATGAAAAATTACGTTGCAGTGAATGCTAGTTAGGTCAATAGTTTGAGCTTTGCATTAAGCAAGTCAATGAATCTCGCGGTGTTCTGTGAGTCTGCTCTTTATCGCATGCCTCACGCAGCCACTCCCAAGACTTATGCAAAACCGTTTTGCTGTAAAAAGTCCATCGTGATACGAGACTCGGCCTTATCTTCTTGTTGTCCTTGCAGTAAACGCTCCATATAACGCGCAAGTACATCAACTTCTAAGTTGACTTTGCGCCCCACTTGAAACTGGTCAATCGTAGTTTCTTCACTCGTATGAGGAACGATCGTCAGCTTAAAAGCATTTTTACGTAAGTCGTTGACGGTTAGGCTAATACCATCAACAGTAATCGAGCCTTTCTCTGCAACGTACTTGCTAATTTCCGCAGGCATTGCAACCCAAAACTCTATCGCACGGCCAACTGAATTGCGTTCGACAATTTCACCAACCCCATCGACATGGCCAGAAACGATATGTCCACCCAATCGCGTTGTTGGCAACATGGCTTTTTCTAGATTCACCTTATCGCCTACTTGGTAATCAGCAAACCCAGTTTTCTTCAAGGTTTCTAATGACAGATCAGCACTGTAATAGTGGCTTCCGAAGTCAACTACCGTTAAGCAAACACCATTGGTCGCAATGCTATCGCCTAACTTAACGTCTGACATATCAAGCGTACCCGTTTCAACCGTGACGGTGATGTCTTCGCCCTTCGGCGTAATCGCAGCTAACTTGCCCACTGCTTCTACTATTCCTGTAAACATACTATTTCTTATCTAATTTCATTACGTTTTATGGTGGCGGTGATGCGAATGTCTACCCCAACCATACGAACGTCTGTAATGTTTAAATCTATGACGTCAGCCATAGCGCTTAACCCTAAAGCACCGATAAGCCCCCGACCATCGCTGCCCATGAGTTTTGGCGCAAGGTAAACAATGAGCTCATCTACAAGATTAGCCTTTATCATCGCACTCGCTAGCGTAGCTCCAGCTTCAACCCATAAGTGATTGATGTGGTGCTCATCCGAGATACGTTTTAATGTCGTTGATAAGTCAATTTGGTCAGCGCTGTCCAATAGAGGGATACAGTCTCCATCAGAGCGAACAATAACTCGTTCTCCATCGGTATGGAACAGCTTGAGCGCATCAGTTAAATGGTTCTGACGGTCTAAGATTACACGTACTGGTTGACGAAGCTCTTCTTGTAAATACTGCGCTTGAACACTATTAGGTAAGTCATCCCAGCGCACATTGAGTGATGCATTATCGTCAATCACCGTTTTGCTAGTAGAAAGAATGCCACCACTTATCGCTCGATAACGCTGCACATCTTGGCGGGCCGCTGGGGAGGTGATCCATTGGCTCTGACCATTACTGAGTGCGCTTTGCCCATCCAAACTGGCTGCCATTTTTAATTGAACAAACGGCATGCCTGTACGCATGTACTTTATAAAACCAGGGTTAAGGGCAAGGGCATCTTGCTCTAACAAGCCGATTTGTACTTCAATTCCGGCATCACGTAACATCTGGATGCCGCGACCTGCAACTTTCGGGTTTGGGTCTACCATGGCGCAAACCACACGTGCCACTTTGGCTTTAATCAGCCCTTCGGCACATGGCGGTGTACGGCCGTAATGAGAGCAAGGTTCTAGCGTCACATAAGCGGTTGCACCAACTGCTTTTTCACCCGCCATGCGCATCGCGTGCACCTCGGCATGCGGCTCACCAGCACGATGGTGATAGCCTTCACCGACAATTTCTTCATCACGAACGATGACACACCCTACATTTGGATTAGGGGCGGTGGTATAAATGCCACGTTTCGCTAACTTAATAGCTCGTGACATCATGGCGAAATCTAAATCAGAAAACGCTCTTTCAAGAGTGTGTTGAGTCATGAGCTACTCAGTCTTCTAGGCGGGCAATCTCTTCGCCAAACTCGCGAATATCTTCAAAGCTGCGGTAAACGGAAGCGAAACGAATGTAAGCCACCTTATCGAGCTCTTTGAGCTGGTCCATGACTAAATTACCAATCATTTCACTCGGAACCTCTCGCTCACCCGTCGCACGCAGTTGTGATTTGATCATACTGATCGCTAACTCTATAGAATCGGCACTCACTGGGCGTTTCTCTAAAGCGCGTTGAATACCGCCAACCATTTTATCTTCATCAAATGGTTCACGGTTGCCATTCGATTTGATCACTTTAGGCATCACTAACTCTGCGCTTTCAAACGTAGTGAAACGCTCGCTACACGCCAAGCACTGACGGCGACGTCGAACTTGATGGCCATCAGCCACTAAGCGGGAATCAATAACTTTGGTATCGTTCTCGGAACAAAAAGGACAATGCATATCACCTCCATATCTATACCAAAATAACCTCATGAGCAATCACGGATAACCACGCGTTCATGGTTATACGGACTCTATTAAAGCTATTTGGGTATAACGCTTTCAAACCGAAATAAAAGCTCATGTAGTGTAGCGGAATTGGTATGTTAGACAAAACAAAAAGGGGCGCAAAGGCCCCTTTTTCACTCAAGATCTCGTCGAATGTGTTAACTGCGTGCTAAGTAGTTCGCTTTACCAACCCACTTGTAGCTAGTTAGCTCTTCTAAGCCCATCGGACCGCGTGCATGTAGCTTTTGCGTAGATACTGCGACTTCTGCGCCAAGGCCAAATTGCGCACCGTCTGTAAAGCGCGTTGAAGCATTCACATAAACCGCCGCCGAACCGACAGAATTGATGAACAGTTCTGAGTTTTCCAAACTATTGGTCATGATCGCATCTGAGTGGCTCGCGTTATGGACACGCATATGAACAATGGCATCTTTCACATCAGACACAACTTTTACACCAAGAGTGTAGCTCAACCATTCAGTATCAAAGTCACCTTCAACAGCATCGCGAATTTGTGTTGCTTGAGCCATCAGTGCTTTTGCCTTAGGCTCTGTCACGAAGGTCACTTTATCGTTCATGCGCTCTACGATCATTGGTAGGAATTGCGCTGCAATTTTTTCATGCACGAGCAGCGTATCTAATGAGTTACACGCAGATGGACGTTGAACTTTAGAGTTCTCAACCACATTCAGGGATTTCTCTAGATCAGCGGATTCGTCGACAAAGATATGGCTGATACCAAAGCCACCAATAATCACCGGAATCGTGCTGTTTTCTTTACACATTTTGTGTAGGCCAGCACCACCGCGTGGAATGATCATGTCGACGTAATCGTCCAACTTAAGCAATTGAGAAACAAGCTCACGATCTGGTTTTTCAATGTACTGCACAGAAGCGGCTGGAAGGTTCGCCTTTGCGAGCGCAGACTGAATAACCTTCACTAATTCCATATTCGAGAAAAATGTCTCTTTGCCACCACGTAAAATGCTTGCGTTGCCGGTTTTCAAGCACAACGCTGCAATATCAATGGTTACGTTTGGACGCGCTTCATAAATTACGCCTACGACACCAAGCGGCACACGACGACGAGACAGTGACATCCCATTTTCCAGTACCTTACTGTCTATTTCACTGCCTACAGGATCGTTCAAGCTAATGACGTTGCGAACATCATTCGCAATTGCAGTCAATCGTTCTTCATTAAGCAAAAGGCGATCGAGCAGCGCATCGGTTAAACCCGCTTCACGGCCAAGTTCGATGTCTTTAGCGTTTGCCGCCAAAATAGCAGCGGAGTTTGCTTCTAGCTCATCAGCGATGATGGCTAATGCTTGGTTCTTTTGCGCAGTTGACGCTGTCGCTAATTCGAAAGCTGCATCTTTAGCAGCTTTACCCATATTCGTTAAATCCACTTTGCTTCCCTCTAATTCTATTCCTGAATGACGACCAGATCATCGCGGTGAATCACCTCAGAGCCATAATCATGCCCCAAAATAGAGATGATATCTTTACTGTGTTTGCCCGTAATTTTAGTTAGGTCATCACTTGAGTAGGCGCTGATGCCACGAGCCACCAACTTACCGTGAGCGTTTGTTACACGCGCCACTTCGCCTCGTGCGAAGTCACCACTAACTTTGATGACCCCTTTAGCAAGTAGGCTACTCCCCTTGCCGACCACAGCATTGACTGCACCATCATCAATAACGATGTCGCCCGATGCCGCAGGTCCCGCTAGAATCCAGCGTTTACGGTTCTCTAAGGCTTCAGCGCAAGGTAGGAAGCGCGTGCCCTGAGGTTCAGCACTTAGAGAGTCAAAGATAACATTCGGCGCACTACCAGCAGCAATAATAACCTCGATACCTGCGCGTCGAGCGATGTCTGCGGCTTGCAGCTTCGTTGCCATACCACCAGTACCCAATGTTGTACCGCTTCCACCTGCGATTTTACGCAGCGTATCGTCGATGGTTTTTACTTCCTTGATAAGCTCTGCGTTCGGATCTTTACGAGGGTCAGCAGTAAACAGACCTTTTTGGTCCGTTAAAAGCAAGAGCTTATCTGCACCACATAAAATGCCTACCAAAGCGGAAAGGTTGTCGTTATCGCCAACTTTAATCTCGCTAGTCGCAACGGCATCATTTTCGTTTACGATAGGAACAATATCGTTCGCAACGAGCGCATTAATAGTGTCACGCGCGTTAAGGAATCGCTCACGATCTTCTAAATCGGCACGGGTTAGTAACATTTGGCCGATCTTGATACCATAAATACCAAACAAAGACTCCCATGTTTGAATCAAGCGACTCTGCCCCACCGCGGCAAGTAACTGCTTACTCGCCATCTCGTTGGGCAATGCGGGGTAACCAAGATGCTCACGGCCTGCTGCAATCGCACCAGACGAAACCATTACGATTGAATGGCCTTGTTTTTTAAGCTCAGCACACTGGCGTGCTAACTCAACCATGTGTGCACGGTCGAGTGCCAGAGTGCCGCCTGTCAGCACACTTGTACCCAGTTTCACAACGACAGTTTGTGGTTGTGAAACAACTGCATTTTGTTGATTCGTTGTCATGATGTCTTCTGAAGTGAAAAACAAATAAAGAGAGGATGTTTTAACAATCAAATAGGGAATTAACAAGAGAAAAGGTGCGTTTTCGCACCTTTTTGTTTGGTATTAAATGAAAACAACCAAATTAAGCGAAATCGAAAGACTCCGTGTGATATTCGACTTCTAATTTGAAGTGTTCTTCTAAAGTATCAACCAGCTTTTGATGGAATGTGCTCTGCGTGAGATACACTTCCTCTACCACTTTTTTGGGAAGGGCTTCAGATACCCATTGCCCTTCTTTGTTGTACTTGCCAATATGATATTTAGCAGTAAAGCCTCCCTCGATGGATTCCAAATCCATCCACCAGCCCCAAAATTCACGCTTCTCAGGCGATTTTTTGTCGTCTACACATACAGATAAACAATCAAAATAATAGCGCCCTTCTTGCGATTGTGGTTCGCGCAGGTAAGGCCCTATCGCCTTCAACTTTGACATCAAGCGAAAGTGAGTCGGGCCCTGAGTCGTCTCTGACATATGAATCTCCGTTTTCATAGTTAAAAGTAAACACCCAAGAATGATTATTATTTTTAATTATCATGAGCTTATTTTTTGCTCAGATATATCACTCTTAACTAATTTAGGAGAATTGTCACCCTAATAATTCATCTTCTAGCCACTTTATGGCTAAATCGAGGGATTGCTCATATCCTTTTGTAATTGTTTTGGAACTGATTTTTTTCGCTCTACCATACTGGCTAAATAGAGAAACAAGTTGATTATCACTGTGTGGCGACACTGGATCGCCCTCAAGACTCAAAGCCAAAATAGGCACTTTGGTTTTTCGACTGCTCAGGAAGCCCTGAACCTTCAATGACCACGCCATCATCTGACCAGCCATGCTATTAATATCAACCGCATTTTTCCCCAAACGGGAAGCCAAAAGATCTAGGTACATCTTCGGCATTTTTTGTAACTTCTGAGGGGAAGTAAAAATATCATGTACGGGTGCGCCTAGAGCGACACAAGCTTTGATCTTTTCTTGCTCAACAAAAGAGAGTCTGATCATGGCATTACCACCAAAACGAAACCCAACTAACCCCACTTTGTGATGATCAACCCAAGGTAGCGAGTAAAGCTCATTCAATACCGCTTGATGTAGGCAACTTGAATTCTCGGTCAAGGGCCAATGAGAGCTATGCCCTACCGAAGGCATGTCCACGGTTAACATCGCAATATCTCGCGGTGCAAGACGATTACGGAACAAACGCCACATGTCGGTTTGTAGAGTATCCAAACCAGCGCTCACCATGACCACAGGCAACTGTTTATCCGTTCTTGGTAAATGGAGGTTCGCGATGATTTTGCGATTTTGGTAAGGCACTTCAATTTGCTTGATGGTGTACTTAGTTTTTTCTGCGCCGTCAGAATACGCTTTGTTTGCCAGTACTTGAGCCTGCGATGCCAAATTGTCATTTTTTAAATGTGGGTAGCCTGCAATACTAAAACACAAAGAAGCAGTGAAGAGTTCATCCGCTGCCTCTTCTCCTTGCATTTCATTTGCTCGCTTCTGATGATCCATACCAAGCTTGATCCACTCAAATGTCCAGTTACCACTGTGATAACCCATTACAGTGTCTAACCAATCATCATTGGTTCGCGAGTGAGAAGATGAAGCAATTTTGGACAGTACGCCTTCCATTTCGATCGGAGACAATCCTTGCCAAGCCCATTGCAAGCGACGCAAATGACGATACCAAGCACGATCACCTTGCGCTTCTCGTTCATCAAGTATTTTTTTACTGGTCGGCATGTACTGGGTAAGCGCGGAGGTTTCTTTTGCTTGCTTATGTTTCACGAACAAAGTTTCGGAAAGATTTTTACTGACGTCTTCAGACATAGGAAGAACCCTAGGCTATTAGCATGATTTAATATCATAATAAAAAAAATGCCCCTATAAAGGGGCATTTCTCAATATTCTTTAACCGCGCTTATTTTTGCTTACGGTTTACTGGCTCAGCATACTGGATTGACATATCCCAAGGCTGCTCGATCCAAGTGTCTTGAGCAATATCTACAACGTAATCATCCAGCAGCTCTTTGCCTGATGGTTTCGCACACACAGCGATCATTTTCGCTTTTGGATACATCTCACGTAGTTTGCGCGCTGTATCACCACTGTCTACTAGGTCTTCAACGATTAGGTAACCTTCGCCATCACCTTCAGGTGCTTTTAGTACCGTCATGTCGCGCTGATGATCATGGTCGTAGCTTGAAATACAGATTGTATCAACGTAACGAATACCCAGTTCACGAGCCAAAATAGCGCCAGGAACCAAACCGCCGCGGCTTACCGCCCAAATTCCTTTCCATTGCTCAGCTGGCATTTGTTTTTCAGCCAGTTCACGGCAGTAAGTCTGCATTGCATCCCAAGTGATAATGAATTTTTTACTCATTGTAATAACCTAATAATTTGAAAATATGCATCCTCAAAATCTAGCGAAGTCACTCAAAAGCGGAATGCTCACTAACTTCTCCAAAATGTTTGGAGACGAGGATTTCAAGCTGCGCAAACGATTATTCTACCGAAACACACCGCTAATACCAACGGTGATATCAAAATTCTCTGCCTATTCCGCAGAAAAACCGTCTTCTGTGAACAACGTAAAAAAAGAAAAAGCCAGCGTGAATAAATCCACACTGGCTTTTTGCTCGAGAAATTAACCGACGAGGTATTTAACGATGAAGATGGCTGACATCACCCATACACTCATCGACACTTCACGGCCCTTACCGCTGAATAACTTGATCGCCGCGTATGCGATAAAGCCTAACGTGATACCTTCTGCAATCGAGAATGTTAGCGGCATAACTAAACAAGTCACAACAACTGGGGACGCTTCAGTTAGGTCACGCCAATCAATGCTTACTAGCCCAGACAGCATCAAGATCGCCACATAGAATAGCGCACCTGACGTTGCATAAGCAGGGATCATACCCGCAAGTGGTGAGAACAATAGAGCAAGTAGGAAGAGTACACCAACAACCACGGCTGTTAGACCAGTACGCCCACCCGCAGCTACACCAGAAACGCTTTCAATATAAGATGTCGTGTTGGAGGTACCAAGTAATGCACCTACTGACGTTGCTGTTGAGTCTGCAAGTAACGCTTTGTTTAAACGAGGGATGTTGCCATTCTCGTCAGTTAGACCAGCTTTTTGAGAAACGCCAACGAGCGTACCTGCGGTGTCAAATAAATCGACAAATAGGAAAGCAAATACGACGGAAATCATGCCTACTTCAAACAAACCAGAGAAATCCAGTTGCATGAAAGTTGGCGCAATGCTTGGTGGCGTTGACATAATACCGCCCCACTGCACATCACCAAATAGAAGACCAAGCGCTGTAACGCCAAGAATGGCGATCATCACCGCACCTTTCACACCACGGTGAACCAGTGCAATCGTAAGAAAGAAACCAATCGCGGCCAATACAGATGGCAATGATGTGATCTCTCCCATAGAAACTAATGTCGCTGGGTTATCAACGACGATACCTGCATTTTTTAATGCGATAAACGCTAAGAAAAGACCAATACCAGCTGAAATACCTGTTCGTAGAGAATGCGGGATCGAGTTAATAATCCACTCACGGATCTTAAATACGCTTAAAAGAATGAACAGAAGGCCAGAAACAAATACAGCCGCCAACGCAACTTGCCACGTATAACCCATTCCCAATACAACAGAGTAAGTAAAAAATGCGTTCAGGCCCATTCCTGGTGCCTGTGCGATTGGGTAATTGGCAACAAATCCCATGATAAAACAGCCGATTGCGGCAGCAAGACAAGTCGCGACAAAAATGGCGCCACGGTCCATACCGGTATCCGACAGGATCGCTGGGTTTACAAAAATAATGTAAGCCATAGTTAGGAAGGTCGTAACACCTGCAATGATCTCAGTGCGCACATTTGTGCCATTTTCACTGAGTTTAAAAAGCCTCTCGAGCATGATCGAATCCTGTAAAGGTAAAAAGTAAACGGTTGCGTAATCGATTGGCGGGAATTATAAAGTTATCAAATAGCAAATTCTAGATAGAATCTTCACTCTAATGCGTTTTTTTTCTTTGGATATGAAACACATTCTCTAATCTATCATAGCAAGCAAAGAAATATATTCTTATAAAACAATAGGTAACCCAGATAACACAGTTCTCTAAAAGAGAATAAAAACTGAGCAATGTACTAAACTTTCAGATGAAAAAGGCCCATTTTAAACATGGTATCTAACAGATTTGATGGAAAAGTCGATAAAACCGAAGAATGGGGAATAGAAGAAGGCTTTGATGGCAATAAGTGAGTCAGGAAGAGAAAATAGAGATAAAAAAACGCCACCCAATTTGGGTGGCGGTGAATCATGTCAGCACTATCACTGAAAAAAAATTCCAATTTATAGGGGTGAACAAACTGTTCGAGTCACATGCGTTGACTTCACTTAGTAGCCAAAGCTTGTTGGGTATACAAAGTTACCGGTGTAAACAGACTTGCTATTCCAGAACATTGTACTTGGTAAACCTTTCATAACTATCACCTTTTAAATCAATTAAACATTCGTTGATTTCTCGGTTCCTTGGAGGCGATAAAACGGACTCATCCTTTGAGCATTTCATTCTTCTCTCAGAAGCTGGTTACAAATATACCACCAAGAAATTTAATTACAAGCATTTTAGTGATTGAAATCACAAAAAATGCACAAATTGACCTTTATCAAAGTTTATGTGTAATTAAATTACAACTTTATGAATTAAAAAATAAAGCCACTTTCAGAATATATGATAGAGAACACATAGTGCTTGTTATTGTATTCACAAACTGTGACAGTTCTGAGAGAAATCCTTGTGATCGCGACTACTCGTACTCCTTATCTGGTGGTATGCTAACGGCAATTTGAAGGCCAAATCGTCTAGCATTTAATGCTACCTTGATAATATTTTTACGGTATATATTTGGCAAAGCACATCAAAAGGAGTCCTCCGTGTCTGAGTTCCATTCTGAGATCAGTACCTTATCACCTGCTCCACTTTGGCAGTTTTTCGATAAGATTTGTTCTATCCCTCATCCATCGAAACATGAAGAAGCATTAGCACAGTACATTATCAACTGGGCAACAGAGCAAGGCTTTGACGTTCGCCGTGATCCAACCGGTAACGTGTTCATCAAAAAGCCCGCGACACCAGGAATGGAGAATAAGAAGGCTGTTGTACTTCAAGCACACATCGACATGGTGCCGCAGAAAAACGAAGACACTGAACACGACTTCACCAAAGATCCAATCCAACCTTACATCGATGGCGAATGGGTAACTGCGAAAGGCACGACGCTTGGTGCAGATAACGGTATTGGTATGGCTTCTTGCCTTGCTGTATTGGCATCTAAAGATATTAAGCACGGTCCACTCGAAGTTCTGCTGACGATTGATGAAGAAGCAGGCATGACTGGCGCATTTGGCCTTGAAGCTGGTTGGTTAGAGGGTGAGATTCTTCTAAATACAGACTCTGAACAAGAAGGCGAAGTCTACATGGGTTGTGCAGGTGGCGTTGATGGCACCATGACTTTCGATATTTCTCGAGAATCAACGCCTGCAGGTTTTGTAACACGCCAACTGACGCTGAAAGGCCTAAAAGGTGGTCACTCAGGTTGTGACATTCACACAGGTCGCGGTAATGCCAACAAATTACTTGGTCGTTTCCTTGCCGGTCATGCTCAAGAGCTTGATTTACGTTTAGTCGAATTCCGTGGTGGTAGCTTACGTAATGCAATCCCTCGCGAAGCGTTTGTTACTGTCGCGCTTCCTGTCGAAAACCAAGACAAGCTTGCTGAGCTGTTCAACCACTACACTGAGCTGCTTAAAACTGAATTGGGTAAAATCGAAACAGGTATCGTAACCTTTAATGAAGTGATCACGACTGACGCGCAAGTATTTTCAATCGCCGATCAGCAACGATTCATTGCGGCACTTAACGCTTGTCCAAACGGCGTAATCCGTATGAGTGATGAGGTGGAAGGCGTTGTTGAAACTTCTCTAAACGTTGGTGTGATCAGCACAGAAGAAAATAAAGTCACCGTGCTTTGCTTGATTCGTTCTCTCATTGACTCTGGCCGTAGCCAAGTGGAAAGCATGCTGCGCTCGATTACTGAGCTAGCAGGCGCGCAAATTCAGTTCTCAGGCGCTTACCCTGGCTGGAAGCCAGATGCAGATTCCGAGATCATGGCAATTTTCCGTGATATGTATGAAGGCATTTACGGTCATAAGCCGAACATCATGGTCATCCATGCTGGTCTTGAGTGTGGCCTATTTAAAGAACCATACCCACACATGGATATGGTTTCTTTCGGTCCAACAATAAAATTCCCTCACTCTCCAGATGAGAAAGTGAAGATTGATACTGTTCAGTTGTACTGGGATCAGATGGTCGCGCTTTTAGAAGCGATTCCAGAGAAAGCATAATTCAATCACGAAAAACGACAAAGGGTGCCATACGGCACCCTTTTTTTGGTTTAGTTGAACCCAACTACACACGGTTTTGCGTGTAAGCGGCTAATTCATCCATTGAGGTTTGTGCAGCAACTTCACCATCAATGTAGTAAGTAACAAACTCACCATCGCGTACACCCATGAGTGTCGCCTTTTCACCGTTACTGTAAGTAATATCCATTTGAACAGTGTTCTCATCGATTTGCTGCATTCGCCCCTGCTCAATGACACGGTTATCCGCTAATGGTGCGATTGGTGCCGTCGTTAACGACTTATCTAACTGGTGATTGACATCAATGTAAGTATCTACCTTTGTATCGAAGATATGTGGCTTACCATTTAACGGGTTCTTACCCGTCCAAAATTCTAGAGAGTTAAACACGATATAATCCGCTGCGATCGCGACACCATAAACAGGCGCTAAAAGCATATTTAGGCCACCTCGAGCGTAACGGTTGTCAACAGCTTTCAAGTTAAACCCCATGACATAACCTGTCACGGCATTACTACCTACGCAACCTGAAAGTGAAACTGCTACCGCAGTCAATGCACCAATTTTAGCAATTGCCTTTTTCATCAAAACCTCTAGTTAGAAAGTGTGAAACCTCAAATTCGGCGCGGATATTATCGGATAAAAAGTAGGGTTAAAAGTCCGTTTTTTTGTCCTCCATGAACAGTATTATTTTTAATACAGTCACATTTTTTAAGGCTATTATTGCGCTCTCTTCTCTATGGCTTGTTATGTATTAAACTGATAGAAAAGATCATATTGAAAACAAAAACTTCACACATACCAAAATTTCACGCATGACGATTAAAGTAATTTGTCGTGTCCTTAATGAGAATGATTAGTGCGATTTTGCAGCAATTGTTACATTGCTGATGACGCATTTGACAGAGATGGTTTATGGCCAGAAGTAAAAAAAGCAAAGTGTTTGAGCTCTTAGGACATCAAATACAACCAGGGCAACGATTAGAGATCGAATTTGAAGCAGCGAAGCTATATACACATTCGCCTTTATCTATTCCTGTGGAAATAATCCATGGGAAACAAGAAGGACCAGTTTTAATGGTGAATGCTGCTATCCATGGTGATGAGCTTAATGGCGTAGAAATCGTTCGTCAGATCATTAACCAACTGGATCCACAAAAACTGAAAGGCACTGTCATTGCAGTACCTATCGTTAACGTTTTTGGTTTCATCCATAAATCTCGTTACTTGCCCGACCGACGAGATCTCAACCGTTGCTTTCCTGGCAGTGAAAAAGGCGCACTTGCATCTCGTATGGCACACGGGTTCTTTAACAACATTGCCAAGCGTTGTGACTACATTTTGGATCTACACACAGGGGCCATTCATCGCACGAACTTGCCACAGATCCGCGCAAACTTAAGCAACCCAGAAACTCTGCGTATTGCTCAAGCATTTGCAACGCCAGTGATTGTTGATTCAGCATTGCGTGATGGCTCTTTACGCAGTGAAGCAGAAAAATGTGATATTCCAGTGCTCACCTACGAGGCTGGCGAAGCATTGCGCTTTGATCCACTTTCGATCAGCGCTGGTGTGTTCGGGGTTCGGCGCGTAATGCAAGCCATTGGTATGTTGCGAGCGAGCAGGAAAAAGCTGCCTGAGCCTATCATAGCGAAGTCCACCAGCTGGGTTCGCGCGTCAGGTAACGGCATTTTGCGTACTGTCGTTAATCTGGGAGACAAAGTAGAACAGGGTGAAACGCTCGCTTATATTAGCTCTCCTCTTGGTCATGATGAGATAGAACTAAAAGCCCCGAAGCGTGGTTTAGTTATCGGTCAACAAACATTACCATTGGTGAACGAAGGCGATGCAATTTTCCACCTTGCCTATTTTAACCAAGGTGATAATGCTTTAGAGCAAGCAGTCGAAAGCTATATTGAAGGCCTCACTGAATTCGATGCCGAGCCGCTGACCACCGGACAGATACCGTTAGAAACTCAGTAATTCCTACCAAGTAGGCGCCTGATTAGCTCAAAAGGAGCAACAGTGCTCGCACTATCTTGTTTAAAGCCAATAAGCTCAGCGTCCATGATGCTGGGCTTTTTGTTTTATGTACGCTAACGATACTTATCGTAGTTTCCACGAATGGATAAAAAACTTTACAATCCGTCGCAAAAACACATTTGATAATTAATCTCATTATCATTTATTAATCGTAATAATGTTCTTATAATCCGAGCTGCATAAAAACACTATAAATCATCAATATGAAACGATTAAAAAGTCATCCACTCAAAGTAAATCTCATTTCACTGGCTTTGCTCTTCCCTCTTTATTCATATGCCGAGACAGCGCCAAATGAAGAGCTTGAAGTCATAGGCGTTCGTTATGCCAAACCTATTACCATTGCTGAGCCTGCGCAAACCACCATTAATTGGTCAGAGATTGAAGAGCAACAGTACTCTAATTTTGCCTCAATGATCGATGCCGTTCCCGGTGCATCAATAGATGGTGGCGGTCGTTCTGGTGGCGAACGTATTAACATTCGTGGTTTTGATGATCCAAGCGATATCGCCGTGTTTGTCGATGGCGCTCCAATTGGCTTTCAACAATACCGCTACGGTACCTTCTTTTTTGATCCGTTCTTAATTGGCGAAGCAGAAATTATCAAGGGCGCGCACGACTATCGAGCACTCAACGGGAAGTTTGGTGGCTCCATTCGCATTAAAACCAAAAGTGTCGATGATCTCCTGTACGGCGAAAGAAACTTTGGTGCTCGCATCTCAAGTGCATACAACACCAACGGCGATGAGAACGCCTACACGCTAACACTCTATGGTAAAAACGATACTGGTTTTTATTTTCTAGCGAATGGCTCGGTAAAAGATTCTGATGACATTAAAGTCGGAGGTGGTGAAACGCTGGATTACTCAGGTTATGAGCAAGAAAACATGCTCGTAAAGGTCGGTTATGAAAACAACGATCACGAGTTTGAAATTAGCCACACTCGCTACAAAGATGAAGGTCGTAAACCTTGGGCTAACCGCCGCGGAAAAATGCCTAACATCACCGAATACAATATCAAGAAATACGGCTCATTAGAAAAAGCCCAATACGCTTACACCGTCGATAACAAATACACGGACAACACCACGACCATCTCTTACCACTACATGCCGACTAACCCGTATATTGATTTCAATATCAAAATGGCACGTTCCGAAAACGATCGTCATTGGGTTCGCCCTGACGTAGCATTCGAGAAAATGTTCGTTTCTGTTGGCAGTTACGGTCATGAGTCATGGCTGAGTTACGAGCGTGATTACGTTGATGTGTTTAACCAAGCGCAATTCGGAGATCACACTCTAGTCACTGGGCTTCAATATCAAAAAACCGATAGAGACTCGTTAGTATTCAACGCATCATACGACAGTAATGAAGCGAAAAACTACGGTTGGTACACCCCTTACTACGAACCATCTGGCACGCAGTCAATTTATGCCGCTTACATTGCTGATCACTATCAAGCAACAGACCGCCTAACAATCACACCTTCTCTGCGTTACGAATACATCAAGAGTGAAGGAAAAGGGAACGCAGCGCCGGATTATAATGATCCAGCTGCCGGACATAACTACGGTGAAACGACGCATAAAGGCTTTAGCCCACGTTTGGATATCGACTTTGATGCGAGCAATAATACGCGTTTAAACGCCTCCTACGCCTACGCTTTAAAAGCACCAACCGTTGATAACATCTACTCAGTGCAATATGCGCGAGCTACCGCTACGGCTACTGCTTTGAATCTGGACGTGTCTCGTATCCATGCTTATCAAGCAAGCGTTATCAACTTAACGGAAGGGCTGGTGAACTCTCGCGATAACCTCGCAACAGAGTTAACTATGTTCTATAACGATGTTAGCGACACAGTTGATATACGAACGGGCGAAAACCTCGACAAAAATACTACTGAGTTACAAAGCTGGAATACAAACCTAGATGGCTTTAAAAACTATGGCTTTGAGCTAATTTCACAATACCGGATTGAAGATTTCTACAGTAATTTCTCAGCAAGTTACATTCGCGGCAAAAACAAAGGTAGCCTATCTGACTCTACAGGTTCAGATGATGATCATCCTGATGTACCGCCATTAAACATTAATCTGGGTTTAGGTTACGAATGGATTCCTGGTTTACGTACGGGCTGGGAAGTCCGTTGGTATGATGCGCAAACCAAAACCAAGGCAAGCGGTAATAATTTAAAAGTGAAATCGCCAAGTGAGCAATACACGCTACAAAACGCTTACGTGGTTTGGGAAATACAACAAGTCGAAGGCTTGAGCGTTGGCGCGGTTGTGAAAAACTTAACCGATCGTTACTACGAAGCATACCTATCTAATGGCGTGCCTTCGCCTGGTCGCGAAGTCAAACTGCACCTCACTTATCAATACTAACCATACCTAAAAGATGCAGGGCAGACATTAACTGCCCTTTTATATCGTATCCAATGGCCATAATTGCACGCCGTTTTATTTATCAGTATTATCATTTCCTTTTGCTTGCATACACATTATGAACAATCTAAAAACACGGCTTCTTCTGATTTGCTTCTTCCCTTTAGGTAGCCTAGCGCAAGCTTCTGAGAACATTGCAGACTACTTACAAGAACAAAGCAAGCACCAAGTTTCAGAAGATTTTTACGCACAGCCAACAGCAAATAACCTGAATCTAGATGCAAAAACTAACTCTTTAACTTGGCACGAAGATGGTAAGCCGGATCACTGTCGTTACGCCAAGCAGCCCAAAGACGTCGCAACACATTTCGACTACGGTGAAGCAAACGATCTATCTGACGGCTTACAACACTTTGATTTACCGGAAAGACATTCTGCAAAGGTCAAATCGACACATCGCACTTATGCTAATAACCCTCACCTTCTTCCTGGCAATAAACAATTTGCAGCCCCTGAAGACGGCACGTTTAGCTTGTCCGTATCGTCGGATTGTTTTTAGCCGATATAAATAAAAAATGCCCTGAGACAAAACTCAGGGCATTTTCACTATTTGTTTGATGGGTAACGTCACCATCTCACCGATTTAAACTTATTCTTCGTCAGTGTCTACTTCGGTTTCACGTGCTTTGCGGGCTTCTTCTTTACGAACTTTTGCCGCTAGTTGTTCTGCTTCGCGCTCTTGACGTTGCGCTGCTTTACGCTCGTTACGAACCACTTGGTTTTGGATAAATCCAGCCAGTTCTTGTTCAGCCCAAGCTTGTGCTTTCTCTTCGCTGTCAAAGCCTGTTTCACGCTTTGATACTACAGTCTTACGAGATGTCACTTGGCGAGTGATTTCTGCGCTCCAGCCGTTACGTTTTTCAGTGACGCGGATAGCAAATTTTGGATTCTTAGACATTTCTTTCATTTCCTAAGGGATTTAGGGATCAATCAGGGATTCGGTCAACTTGATAACTCCATCTAAGCTGAGCTGTTTAACACCATCCCTTGGTAAGCGCGGTATTAGAGCATAAAAGTAATCTAAACGCTGCAAGTTTTTTACGCTAGATAATAGATGACAAAGAAGAGGCAGAACAAAGCAACGTTTCGCCAAGTCACTAGAAAGAGCGACGAAGAAAAAAGAGTGATAAGAAAAAAGAAAGCGTTGGTCTCTCAACCAACGCTTTACTTAAGCTAGATTAACTTTTGGTTAATTAACCAATATTCTTACGGGCATTTTGGAATATACGCATCCAAGCGCCATTTTCACCCCAACCTTCCGGAGCCCAAGAATTTGCAACTGTGCGGAATACGCGCTCTGGGTGAGGCATCATGATAGTTACGCGACCGTCTGCTGTTGTTAAACCAGTAATCGCGTTTGGCGAACCATTCGGGTTGTTCGGGTATTGTTGTGTTGGGTTACCGAGGTTATCCACGTAACGAATCGCAACCGTACCTGATGCTTCAATCGCTGCTAGGTGCTCTGCATCACGTACTTCTACACGCCCTTCACCGTGGGAAACCGCGATTGGCATGCGCGAACCAGCCATTCCGTCGAAGAATACAGAGTCAGATTTCTGAACTTCAACTAGACTAAAGCGCGCTTCAAAACGCTCAGATTCGTTGCGCACAAAACGTGGCCACAAGTCTGCACCTGGGATCAGCTCTTTCAGGTTTGATAGCATCTGGCAACCGTTACATACACCTAAAGAGAACGTCTCTTCACGGTTGAAGAAGGCTTGGAATTGTTCACGAGCTTGTGCGTTAAACAGGATAGACTTAGCCCAACCTTCACCCGCACCTAATACGTCGCCGTAAGAGAAGCCACCACAAGCTACTAGGCCATGGTATTCATCCAGTACCGCTTGGCCTGTTAGGATATCGCTCATATGGATGTCGGTTGCTTCAAAACCAGCTCGGTCAAACGCTGCTGCCATTTCGACGTGGGAGTTAACGCCCTGCTCACGTAGAATTGCCATCTTAGGTTTAGCACCTTTCGCAATGTACGGTGCTGCAACGTCTTCATTTACGTCGAAGCTGAGCTTAACGTTTAGACCCGGGTCAGAGTTGTCTTTCTTAGCTTCGTGCTCTTGGTCTGCACACGCTGGGTTATCACGTAGGCTTTGCATCTTATGCGTTGTTTCAGCCCAGATAACGCGTAGTTCGGTACGTGAACGTTCAAGCACAACTGCATCACCAGAAGTGATAACAAAGTCGTCTGAAGCTTCAACAGAACCAATCACATGTGAGCATGCCTCTAAGCCGTTTGCCGCCAGAGTAGATAGAACTGAATCTAGATCATCATTCTTAACTTGAACAACCGCACCTAGCTCTTCGTTAAATAGAACGGCTAGCGCATCGTCACCCAGCTTTGCGATGTTCGCTTTTACGCCACAGTGACCCGCGAACGCCATCTCAGCCAGTGTAACAAAAAGACCGCCGTCGCCTTTATCGTGGTAAGCCACTAGCTTGTCATCACGTACTAACGCTTGCATTGCATCAAAGAAGCCTTTTAGCTGCTCTGCATTATCTACGTCAGCAGGTTTGTCACCCAGCTGTTTGTATACTTGTGCCAATGCTGTCGCACCTAAGCGGTTTTTTCCGTTACCCAAGTCAACAAGAACTAGAGAAGTCTTTCCTTTGTCAGTGCGTAGTTGTGGAGTCACGGTCTTACGTACGTCTTCCACACGACCAAATGCCGTGATAACTAACGACAGTGGAGAAGTGACTTCTTTGCTCTCGCCGTTTTCTTCCCACTTGGTTTTCATCGACATGGAGTCTTTACCAACTGGGATAGTCAAACCTAACGCAGGACACAATTCTTCACCAACCGCTTTCACTGCTTCGTAAAGACCCGCATCTTCACCTGGGTGACCCGCTGGAGACATCCAGTTCGCAGACAGTTTAATGTGTTTAATATCACCGATGTCTGTTGCCGCAATGTTCGTTAGTGACTCACCAACGGCTAGGCGAGCCGATGCTCCAAAGTCTAGTAATGCCACTGGCGTGCGCTCACCCATCGACATTGCTTCGCCATAGTAAGTGTCGTAGCTTGCCGCTGTTACTGCGCAGTTTGCTACTGGTACCTGCCAAGGACCAACCATTTGATCACGAGCAACCAGACCCGTAACTGTTCGGTCACCGATAGTAATTAGGAATGTTTTTTCTGCAACAGCAGGAAGACGAAGTACGCGATCCACCGCTTCATTAAGCTCAATACCATCACGAACAATGGCAGGGCTTTCCACTTTTAGTGTGGTTGCGTCACGGTGCATCTTCGGTGGCTTACCAAGCAGGATATCCATTGGCATATCGATTGGCGTATTGTCGAAGTGAGAATCTTCTAGCGTTAGATGACGCTCTTCTGTCGCCACACCCACCACTGCATACGGTGCGCGTTCACGCTTACAGATGGCGTCGAATGCTTCCATGTTTTCTGGCGCTACCGCTAGAACGTAACGTTCCTGTGATTCGTTACACCAGATTTCCAGTGGGCTCATGCCCGGCTCATCGTTTGGTACATCGCGTAATTGGAACTTACCGCCACGCTCACCGTCGTCGACAAGTTCAGGCAATGCGTTAGAGATACCGCCTGCACCCACATCGTGGATAAATGCGATTGGGTTATCGTCGCCTAACTGCCAACAACGGTCGATCACTTCCTGACAGCGACGTTCCATCTCTGGGTTTTCACGCTGTACCGAAGCGAAGTCCAGATCTTCTGCTGACTGACCAGATGCCATGGAAGATGCCGCACCACCACCAAGACCGATGTTCATTGCCGGACCACCAAGTACGATTAGGCTCGCACCTACAGGGATCTCTTTCTTCTGTACGTGTTCATCGCGGATGTTACCCATACCACCAGCAATCATGATTGGTTTGTGGTAACCACGAATTTCTTCACCCGCATGAGAAGTGACTTTTTCTTCGTAAGTACGGAAGTAACCCAATAGATTTGGACGACCAAATTCGTTGTTGAATGCCGCGCCGCCAAGAGGGCCTTCAAGCATGATGTCTAACGCATTCACAATACGACCCGGCTTGCCGAAGTCGGTTTCCCATGGCTGTTCAAAACCAGGAATACGTAAGTTAGAAGTTGTAAAACCAACCAGACCCGCTTTTGGCTTACCGCCGATACCCGTCGCGCCTTCGTCACGAATTTCACCGCCTGAGCCAGTCGATGCGCCCGGCCACGGAGAGATTGCCGTTGGGTGGTTGTGCGTTTCTACCTTCATCAAGATGTGCGTATCTTCATGGTGGTACGTGTATTGACGAGATTTAGGGTCAGGGAAGAAACGCCCCGCTTTAGAACCTGTCATAACGGCTGCGTTGTCTTTGTATGCAGACAGCACATAGTCAGGTGTCGTTTCAAAAGTGTTTTTGATCATTTTGAACAAAGACTTAGGTTGATCTACCCCGTCGATAGTCCAATCTGCGTTAAAAATTTTGTGGCGACAATGCTCTGAGTTCGCCTGAGCAAACATCATCAATTCAATGTCGTTTGGGTTACGCCCAAGCTTAGTAAAGTTCTCTACCAAGTAATCAATTTCATCTTCTGCGAGTGCCAAGCCAAGGGAAACGTTTGCCTCTTCAAGCGCCAGACGACCGCCAGCTAAGATATCAACATGTGCTACAGGCTTAGGCTCTGCAACAGTAAATAATGCTGATGCGGCTTCAAATTCTGTGAATACTGTTTCCATCATGCGGTCGTGAATTAACGCTTTAACAGCGTCAGCTTGAGCTTCTGATAGAACAACTGAAGATTCGACATAATAAGCCGTACCACGCTCTAGACGTTTCACTTTATCCAGACCACAGTTAACAGCGATATCGGTAGATTTAGAAGACCAAGGCGAGATAGTGCCAGGACGAGGCGTGACAAGAAGTAGAAGACCTTCAGGCTCATGCTCTTCGATGGTTGGGCCGTAAGTTAGTAACTTTTCAAGTTTTTCTAACTCTTGGTCATCAAGGTCTGACTTTAGATCGGCAAAGTGCATAAACTCGGCATAAATGCTAGTTACAGGCAGATCTTGTTCACGACAAAGTTCCAGTAGTTTATTAACACGAAACTCAGAAAGAGCTGGGGAGCCACGCAAAATTCTCATGTGCTTAGGTCTCTTATGCAATTGATTAAGGTGATATTGGAATAAATTCAGACACTTAAAATAAGCCCTGTCGAACCTATGCCGATTCCACCTCGTCATTGCGAGCGCATTATATAGTAATTGTTTTTGTGATGTAACATCAAAAGCAACCGTTTGCGTCATTTTTTTTGTCAAATTTGAATTACAACTAAAATGTCGATAAAACACACAATGTCACGTTATAAGTGTGTGATTCACTTTGCCCCATGAGCTCGCTTTGATATAAAGGCAAATAGAAATTTTCCAAGATGTACCTATTAATGCAAATAAGTCACTTCAACCGGCTCAAGCGCAGTGCTCTAATTTTAGTTTCTGTTCTTTTACTCTCTGCTTGCCAGATTGAGTCGGAGCCCAAAAGTGAATTTGAAAAAATTCAAGAACGTGGTGTGCTTCGTGTTGGCACGCTAAACAATCAGCTTTCCTACTACATAGGTCCCGATGGTCCCGCAGGGTTGGATTACGAATTGGCGCGTCAGTTTGCGGAGCAGCTCGGCGTCAAACTCGAGATTAAACCAGCCTTTCGCCAGGCTGAGCTTTTTCCTGCTCTTAAGAAAGGAGATATCGATATCATCGCTACGGGTTTAAATCAAACGTCACAAGCAGTCAAACGATTTAGACCAGGCCCTGCCTATTATTATGTAAGCCAACAAGTGGTATATAAAAAAGGGCAACTTCGACCACGTGATATCGAACAACTCATTGAATACCAAGCCTCGAAAGACGACGAGTCCGACGAAGATACAAATGCAGGCGCTCAAACATTAAAGATCGTTGAACAATCGCAATATGTTCCGACCCTAACAGCGTTAAAGAAGCAGTATCCAGAACTTCAGTTTGAAATTGTTGGTGATGCTGACACGAGAGACTTACTCAAATACGTATCGAAGGGTGAGTTACGTTTTACTGTGACTGATTCGGTGGAACTTTCCCTAGCTCAACGCCTTTACCCCGATCTTGCGCTCGCGTTCGAACTTACAGAAGATCAACCTGTGTCTTGGTTTACTCGACGTTCTGAAGACGAAAGCTTGTATGCAATGCTGATAGAGTTTTTCGGTAACATCAAACAATCAGGAGAACTGTCCACCCTCGAAGAAAAGTACATTGGTCATATTGAAGCATTTGACTACGTTGATACTCGCGCATTCATTCGAGCTCTGGATGACAAATTGCCTAAATGGGCACCTTTATTCCAAAAATACAGCGAAGAGTTCGACTGGCGATTAATTGCAGCATTGGCTTATCAAGAGTCACACTGGAAACCAACAGCAAAATCGCCAACGGGTGTTAGGGGGATGATGATGCTGACTCTGCCAACGGCGAAAAGCGTCGGGGTGACTGACCGTTTGGACCCTGAGCAATCTGTTCGTGGTGGTGTCGAGTACTTACGTCGTATTGTAAGTCGCGTGCCTGATAGCATTAACGAGCATGAAAAAATATGGTTTGCGTTAGCTTCATACAATATTGGTTACGGCCACATGATGGACGCACGACGACTCACCAAAGCACAAGGTGGCGATCCGAACGCTTGGGCTGATGTAAAAGACAGGCTGCCTTTACTGCGTCAGAAGCGCTATTACAGTCAAACTCGCTATGGGTACGCCAGAGGCGATGAAGCGCGTAATTACGTAGAAAATATTCGACGTTACTACCAATCCATCATTGGTCATGTCAGCCAACAGCCAGCGATTGATGAGAATAGCGATGACTTGCAAGTGATTCCGCCGCTCAACCCCGACATTTTGATATCGGGCGCAGTAGAGACCGTCGTAGAACAAGTCTCTGGCGCTTCTGACGTCACGGTTGAAGAAGACACCGAACAAGAAAGCATTGAAGAATAAACCCGCGGTAAACTAAAAAATGACGAGCCTATGAAGCTCGTCATTTTTGTTGAGTCCTAACGAAAACTTATCTAGACTCCAATATTCTGAGTGACACCAACCACACTCAACCATTCCTTTGGTTGGTCGCCTTTTCTTCATCGTTAGTAAAACTGATTGCTTTGTAACAGATTACTTTACAACCACATGGTTTAGCTCACTTGATGAAGCGGCGCTTTCGGCTACACTCTGCCGAAATAACGTCACTCCTATTATTAAGCATCGTATTGAAATTGTTTGCTGGCTCTGTGCAATGCAGAAGTCAAATGAAGAACGTTTAAACCATACAATGTTTAGTGCGATTATCGAGCCTATTGCCAAGCATCGATGAGCCGCGCTTTACTGGTATAAGTCTTGTCTGCAGGAGGTTTTGAATATGAGAAGACGTAGAGTGCAGTCAAAGCGTTTAAATAACACAGTAGCTGCTATCCGACGTAAACGTAAACTGACATGTATGAAAAAGAAAGTAAGTTCACGTAATCGTGTTTTTGTACATTTAGTCAATCACTAGTGCGTCCAAGCAAACATCTACCACGTTGTAGGTGTTTGCTAGCCCTCACTACTCCTACTACCTTGTTCGCTCTCTCCATTTTCTAATGCTTTTTGTGCTTGCTTCTTCGCTTTAATTTCCTTTCGGCGGCGCTTAAAAAACGCTTGTAGCTGAGTGCGGCACTCATCTTCTAGCAGCCCCTTTTCAACTAAGGCGTAATGGTAAGCTGCTTGGCTTTCAAACAAATTAAGCACTGTTCCTGCAGCTCCAGCTTTTAAATCTGGCGCTCCAAAAACAACCCGCTTAACGCGGCTATGCAATAAGGCTCCGGCACACATTGGGCATGGCTCAAGTGTTACATATAACGTCGTATCCAGAAGACGGTAATTTTCTAGCTTTTGGCCTGCTTTACGCAGTGTTTGGATCTCAGCATGTGCGGTAGCGTCATGGGTGCCAATAGAGCGGTTCCAGCCCTCAGCGATAATTTCACCATCTTTGACAAGCACTGCGCCGACAGGTACTTCCCCCTCAGCTTCTGCTTGCTCAGCAAGCTCCATCGCTCTGCGCATAAACAATTCATCTTGAGGGGTAAACGGATGGTTAGACAAAGGAGGCTCCAAAGAAACAAAAAACGATTGAAGTCAGGAATTTTATCACCAACTTCGGTTTCACTACAGCAACACATCACGGGACAAAGTCTGCAACCCCAAAAAACCTAGTTACAAGACCTATCGATGTTTGTTGTGCGAGAACAAAAAAGCGCAGATCGAAGACCTGCGCTTTTCGGCTGCCAATTAGTGGCTTTCACACCCTACACGTTTTTACATTGTGTAAGTGTAAGGAGCTTGAATGCCTAACGGGATACCTACCATCCAATAAGCAACTAGGAAGATAGACCAACCGATCAGCATTGCGATCGAGAATGGCATCATTAGTGACGCAAGCGTACCGATACCAGCCGACTTCACATAACGCTGACAGTAAACCACAACAAGAGGGAAAAATACCATTAGAGGCGAAATGATGTTCGATACAGAGTCACCCACACGGTAAGCCGCCTGAGACAGCTCAGGCGAGATACCAACCGCCATTAGCATTGGCACTAGGATTGGACCAATTAAAGCCCATTTTGCCGATGCCGAACCAATAAGTAGGTTTACAGACGCGGTTAGAAGGATCATACCGATGATGGTCACTTCACCTGGTAGGTTCATCGCTTTTAAGCCTTCTGCGCCATACAACGCTAGCATCGTACCGATGTTTGACTGAGCAAATGCAGATAGGAACTGAGCACAGAAGAATGACATAACAATGTATGCGCCCATGGTTGACATAGTATCAGCCATCGCTTTGATAATGTCGTTGCTGGTCTTGAACGTTCCAGACACTTTACCGTAAACGTAACCAGGAATGATAAACAGAATAAAGATCAACGGCACGATAGACTTCATTATCGGTGCTGAGAAGGCAGTAATTTCACCTTCAGGCGAGCGAAGTGCTGATGTTTCTGGAATTAACGCTGCAACAAGTAAAGCAATACCCGCCATCATTGCCCAACCTGCATAACGGAATGCTTTTGATTCCAGTTCAGTAAATGAACCTAGGTTTGGCGCGGTTTCCGCATCATCATCAATTGGCATTTTTGATAAACGAGGCTCGATGATTTTCTCTGTCACGTACCAACCAATCCCCACAATAATGATAGAGGATAGGCCAGTGAAGAAGATGTTCGCTAATGGGTTAACCACATATTCAGGATCAAGAACCTGCGCCGCAGTTTGCGTAAAGCCAGCCAATAGCGGATCGATACCTGAAGGGATAAAGTTTGCAGAGAAGCCACCAGATACACCTGCAAATGCTGCCGCAATACCTGCTAAAGGGTGACGACCTGCCGCATGGAAGATAATACCGCCCAGAGGAATAACCAGAACATAGCCTGCATCTGCCGCAGTATGCGATACAATGGCAACCAAAATAAGCATTGGAGTAAGAAGCTTAGCTGGCGTGAAGTTCAGCATCTTCTTAAGACCCGTCGTAATAAAGCCCGAAGAATCTGCAACACCCACACCTAGCATTGCGACAAGTACGATACCCAGTGGCGCAAAGCCAGTAAACGTCGTCACCATGTTAGCAAGGAAACTTGCTAGCGCTTCGCCCGTAAGTAAGTTGGTGATACTAAGAGCTTCGCCCGTTCGAGGGTTTGGAAGATCGAATGATACATTCGACAAAAGTGCTGACGCCGCCCAAGTAATGATCAATGCCCAGAAGAACAAAATCGCAGGATCAGGAATTTTGTTACCTGTCCTCTCGATAAAGTTTAAAAAGCGCTCCATCCCGCTCGGCTTCGATGATGGTGCCTTATTTACAGCTTGGTTACTCATGGTAACTCCATAGTGAATGATGTTGGTGCCAAGGCCTATTTGAATAATTATAACGACCTACTATCCAACGAGTATTCTAGTAAACACTAATGGAGAAAGCACAAGGTTCTAGATTTTTTTTCATAATTGGAGACATATTTTGCAAAAACACCACTTCAATTAAACATAATAAAAACAGTAGCACATCAACTCAATTAACAGTTCAAAAACCATTTATTAACCGTGACCAATTCGGTATTAAACAAGAATTACATCCGCATTTGTCTCAGCCTATGTATGCAATTGAACTTAGTTTTCGAATTCACTGTATTGTGAGATCATCGTTTTAAGCTGAACTGATCGCGTCTCGCCGATTCTATCCTTCCAGCTAGAGGTAATGGTGATAGTTTTCAGTGTTCCTGAAACCGTGGCAGCTGGAACTTCCCACTCGACGACATAAGATCCAGTAACAGAAGAGCCTGTTGCAATAGAAGCAAAATTTGCAGGTGTGATGGTAGACATCGCCGCAGAAGCACCACGCGTCCGGAACCATTCGAGCTGGTTTTCTGCTAGACGAAGTGCTTCAATACTTCTTATGGCATATTCGGATTCGCGTTCTAGATACACGTTTAGCTTAGTTAAACCTAACGCGCCTACGCCAAGAAGCAGGAAAGAAATTAAGACTTCTAGAAGGTTAAATCCTTTTTGTTTAGAGATCATTCCAGGAGCCTTTTTTCCATCTAGGAATTGCATGCGCATTCCTTGAATTGTCTATCACATCTTTATTGTATCTAAAGTCCAAAGAATCGAAGAAAACCGCTGCCTGATCTTCACTATCAAAATATTGACCACCAGATACCGTAAAAGAACCATGCTGATAATAAGAAGCTATTGTCCTGTATGAGTCTTCTACAACACTTGGCACATGATTTAGGTGAGCATTGGCTTCGAACCCAACCCAATCCGCTGTTGTCGGGGTATAATCATGATTGAAATGAAACAAGACCCCTTTAAACTTATTTGATGTAGCGCCGGAGCTCGGTGGTCCCATCACGGAGAAAAGACCATCATGAATGAGCACTGTTACGCCATTGGTCGATGATGTAGCATTCACTAAATCATTGTATTCCGATTGCTTGATTTCACAGCTCCCTTCCACCCATAAATGATGCTTCCCTGACTGAATTTCTGCTGTTAAAGCAGCACCACAATTAGGTATACCATCAGCCACTGAGCCCGTCATAACATGAAATACACCATTATCTCGGACATCGTTATGCTCTTCAGCCTTTACTCCAAAGAAGGATTCAAATGGCTTTAAATCTGTATCTTGAGTAAAATCATCACCAGCACCAACCCCGCCAACACTAGATGAGAGATGACGGTTTGCCGTCGTGTTTGCACAATCTTTATTTGTAGGGTTGTTAAAATCGGCATAGGGAGACTCTCCATGAATTACGCCTTTATTATCAACTGAAGAGGAGTAAAAGCGCTTTTTATACCTTAACGCAATACACTCCCACCCATCGCTGCTCAATTCCCCTGGGTCTGGAGTAGAGAACGTTGCACTAGAATGAAAATAAATGTCGGCACTAGACTGCATTGCACCATAACTCAAGTTACCTCCCAAAATAATCTCCTTACTAATGCTTGTAAATCCAACATTAGAAGTAACCAAATACCCATTTGAAGTACTCGTAAAATTCGGAATCGTCCAAAGCCCTGAGCCACAATCTGTTATTACGGCAGGTACAATATTATTAACTCTAAATTGCGCCCATGCACATTCAACACCTCCTTCCGCTAACCAATGTGCTTGTCGAGATTTTATTTCGTTTTGCGCAACTTTTATTTGAAAAAATACACCTTTGGATGATGCTAATGATGCAATTAAAGCAAGTAATAAAAGTATAGAAGTCACAAGCAAAGTGGTATAACCGGAATAGCTATATTTAGATGTCATTGCCAATTCCTTTGTTTGATAGAAAACTCCGCAACTTCACTAAAGACTCCATCAATCGTTTTCAAACCTAACTTAACGCTCGTGACCGAACTTACATTTCCTCCATTAGTCACTGTTTCTGAACTAACGGTGAATTGGGTAACTTGGAAAATATCATCATCAAATAGAGAACGACAAAAATCTATACCATCAAAAGATAATATTTGTGTTTGAGACACAACGCCTTTTTCACATATAAAAAACCGAGTATCTCTCTTCTCATACTTAATATTTCGATAGTCTTCATTGGCAGCTGAGTCCTCTTTAAAATACACAAGCCCTACAGAAGAGGCGCCGCTCAGCATTATGGTTCCTGTAGCTCCGGATAATTTGAGTGAACTACCGTTCCCACCATCATAACCTGCCCTTTGAATATCTTCTTTCATAACAGATAAAGTGATATTCAGACCTTGCAATAAATTTAGCTCTAAGCTTTTTTCCTTTGCTGTTTTTTGTAAACTCAAGAATATAGAGCCCACTACACTAAGGACAATTAATCCAATTAAAGAACTAATCATCAATTCGATTAAAGAGCTACCTATTTGATAACGTTTGTTAGCACTGACGGTAATCATATAACTTAGCTCCAGAGTTACTACAAATTTTAATCCTTCCGGGAGGGTTGGAGAGCTTTGCTTGTAGTTTTATGTTTTGAGCATTGGTTGGGAAAAACTCTATATTTCCTCCTTGGGGTCGTCCACGGACCTCGTCGAAGCTTATTTTTTGATTATCGTAGCTGTGCTTCAAAGATAATTCAGAGTAGGCGGAGCCGGAAAGGCTTAAAATTACGCCCCCAGAGCCGCTAGACGAGTTAGTTAACTGTAGAGACCATGCACCTTGACTGACAACGACGTTTTTAGCCATAGAGAAATGTATATATAACTTTTGATTTCTCATTACCGCCTCGGACTTACTTTGGCTTAGAAAGCCAGCTAATTCAGTTGCTAATCGCTGCATTTGCACAGTTTGTGAAACACGGCTAAAGCTTGGAGCTGCAAACGCCAATATAATACTCAGTACAGCAACAGTAATAAGAAGCTCCAACAACGTAAACCCGCGAGGCATTTCCCAAATTCCTATGTAAACGGCAAAAGGGCCGTAATTCATCTTGCACAGATGCTATCACCTGCCAAAAATAGGCGGAAAAGTGAAAAGGAAGCTACTCGTGATGATTCGAATTTCTCGTTGTAACGGCTACAAAAAAGGATTGAGAGGGATGACATTGATCGAATTACTGGTAGCTGTAGTGATTGTCGGGATCATTGCTGCAGTCGCATACCCCTCTTACACTAATCATGTAATCAAGTCTCATAGGACGGTTGCCTTGAGCGATCTTAGTCGAATTCAGCTAGAGCTAGAGACATCTTATGATGGTGGGTACGACTGGAGTCATATTCTCTCTGGAGGAACATGCACTCTATGTGACTCAGACACAAATAGATTTTCTTTCGATATTGCGAGCTCTGCAAGTACGGCCTATACCATTACAGCAACAGCAAAATCGTCTCTGGGACAAGACGACGACGAGTGCTTGACTGGTTCTAAAACGATTACTTTAACGTCAACAAATGTCGAAGAACCAAGTGATTGCTGGAATTAGGAAGAACACCGAGATGCAAAAAGGCCTGCATTTTAGCAGGCCTTTGTATGTGTGCTTTTCGCTAACGTCTTAGCTGGTTAAATCATCAAAGAACTTTTTCACACCGTTGAAAAAGCCTTCTGATTTAGGCTTGTGCTTTGTCGCCGCTTCACCACCACAAGACTCTTCAAACTCTTTGAGCAGTTCTTTTTGGCGTGAGCTTAGATTTACTGGTGTTTCGACAACCAACTTCACAATAAGATCACCAACACCGCCACCGCGAACGCCTTTCACACCTTTACCACGCATACGGAACATACGACCTGTTTGCGTTTCTGAAGGCACTTTTAGGCTTACGCGACCATCTAGGGTTGGTACTTCAACTTCACCACCTAGAGCTGCCATCGCAAAGCTTACTGGCACTTCACAGTATAGGTTGTTGCCATCACGCTCGAAGATATGGTGCTCTTTCACGTGCACTTGTACATACAAGTCGCCAGCAGGCGCCCCCATTTCTCCCGCTTCACCTTCGCCAGATAGGCGAATACGATCGCCAGTATCAACACCTGCCGGGATCTTAACGTTAAGTGTTTTTGTTTTCTGCTTACGACCTTGACCATGACACTCATTACAAGGGTCTTTAATGATTTTACCTTTGCCGTGACAGGTAGGACAGGTTTGTTGCACTGCGAAGAAGCCCTGGCGCATCTGTACTTGACCATGACCATGACAGGTACCACATGTTTCAGCAGATGAACCTTTCTTCGCGCCACTACCATCACAGGTATCACAGTGTACTAGTGTCGGTACTTCGATCTCCTTCGTTACACCACGAACCGCTTCTTCTAGCGTCAATTCCATGTTGTAACGTAGGTCAGCACCTCGCTGGGCACGGTGGCCACCACCGCCACGACGACCACCACCAAAGATGTCACCGAATACATCGCCAAAGATGTCGCCGAAATCAGCACCGCCGCCGCCAAAGCCGCCGCCACCGAAACCACCGCCGCCTTGTTCAAAAGCAGCATGACCGTATTGGTCGTACGCCGCTTTCTTTTGAGGGTCGGTCAGAACTTCGTACGCTTCTTTTACTTCTTTAAACTTGTCCGCCGCAGAATCATCACCCTGGTTTCGGTCTGGGTGGAATTTCATCGCTAGACGCTTATACGCCTTTTTGATATCGCGCTCTGAGGCATCACGGCTTACGCCTAATACTTCGTAAAAATCACGTTTTGACATGTTCTTCGTCACCAGTTAATTACTACAAACGGCATCGATTCACCGCTTGGTGTTTGTATCGTTCTAGGTAAGTGCACTTGTCTGCAACATACTTAACTAGAAAGACAGCGTTTACAAACAGACGGGCGTAAGAGTTGCCCCAAACGCCCGCACACGAAGTCTTATCGACCCCAGATGGCTATGCAGCCATCTGGTTAAGAAATATTATTTCTTGTCGTCTTTAACTTCTTCGAACTCAGCATCTACAACGTCGTCTTCTTTAGACTGTGCACCTGCGTCAGCACCTTGTGCTTGCTGCGCTTGAGCTTGTTGTTGAGCGATTTCCATCAGCTTTTGAGAAGCAGTCATTAGTGCTTGAACTTTAGCATCGATAGCTTCTTTGTCTTCGCCTTTACGTGCTGTTTCTAGCTCAGAAATTGCTGCTTCAATCTTCTCTTTCTCTTCTGCAGGTAGCGCTTCACCAGCTTCTTCTACTTGCTTACGAGTACCGTGAATCATTTGGTCAGCTTGGTTACGTGCAGTCGCTAGCTCTTCGAACTTCTTGTCCGCTTCTTTGTTAGCTTCTGCTTCTTGAACCATTTTCTCGATGTCTTCATCGCTTAGACCGCCAGAAGCTTGGATAGTGATCTTCTGCTCTTTACCAGTCTGCTTGTCTTTCGCAGACACGTGTAGGATACCATCCGCATCAAGGTCAAACGTAACCTCGATTTGTGGCATACCACGTGGTGCAGGCTGGATGCCTTCTAGGTTAAATTGGCCTAGAGACTTGTTGTACATCGCTTGCTTACGCTCACCTTGTAGAACGTGGATAGTTACCGCGCTCTGGTTGTCTTCCGCTGTAGAGAAAACTTGGTTCGCTTTAGTTGGGATAGTTGTGTTCTTCTCAACTAACTTAGTCATCACGCCACCCATTGTCTCGATACCTAGAGACAGTGGAGTTACGTCTAGTAGTAGTACGTCTTTAACGTCACCAGCAAGTACACCACCTTGAACTGCAGCACCCATTGCTACTGCTTCGTCAGGGTTTACGTCACGGCGCGCTTCTTTACCAAAGAACTCAGCAACTTTCGCTTGAACCATTGGCATACGAGTCTGACCACCAACTAGGATTACGTCAGTGATGTCGTTTACTGATAGGTCAGCATCAGCTAAAGCTACTTTTAATGGCTCAAGAGAGCGTTGTACTAGGTCTTCAACTAGAGATTCTAGTTTTGCACGAGTCACTTTAATGTTCATGTGCTTAGGACCAGTTGCATCTGCAGTAACGTAAGGTAGGTTTACGTCTGTTTGAGAAGTAGAAGAAAGCTCGATTTTCGCTTTCTCTGCTGCTTCTTTAACACGCTGCATTGCTAGTGGGTCGTTCTTAAGGTTGATGCCTTGCTCTTTGTTGAACTCATCAACCAAGTAGTTGATTAGACGGTTATCAAAGTCTTCACCACCTAGGTGAGTATCACCGTTAGTTGCTAAAACTTCGAATGTTTTCTCGCCTTCAACTTCATCAATTTCGATGATTGAAATATCGAATGTACCACCACCAAGGTCGTATACCGCGATAGTGCGATCGCCGCCTTTCTTATCTAGACCGTAAGCTAGTGCAGCTGCCGTTGGTTCGTTGATGATACGTTTAACTTCTAGACCTGCGATACGGCCAGCATCTTTTGTCGCTTGACGCTGAGCATCGTTAAAGTAAGCAGGTACTGTGATAACTGCGCCAGTTACTTCCTCACCAAGGAAGTCTTCAGCAGTTTTCTTCATTTTCTTAAGAACTTCAGCAGAAACCTGAGGAGCTGCCATTTTTTGGCCTTTCGCTTCTACCCAAGCATCACCGTTGTCAGCCTTAACGATTTTGTAAGGCATGATTTCGATGTCACGCTGAACTTCTTCGTCTTCAAAACGACGACCGATTAGACGCTTAATTGCAAATAGCGTGTTTTCTGGGTTAGTTACTGCTTGACGTTTCGCTGGTTGACCTACTAGCGTCTCACCGTCAGTGTAAGCAATAACCGATGCAGTAGTACGTTCGCCCTCTGCGTTTTCAATTACACGTGGTTTGTCGCCGTCTAATACAGCAACACATGAGTTAGTAGTACCTAAGTCAATACCAATGATTTTACCCATCTGGCTATCTCCGAATAAATTCTATTTTCGTTTGGTTATAACCCCAATGTGGGGGGAGGAGAATCGGGTTTCAACCCTTGCTCACAAACAAAAATAATCAATGTTTGCTTCTCTATGCCACATAGATAAGGGCGGCAAAATGCTTTTCAAGGGCAGAATTAAAAAAAAAGCGTCTTTTTTCGAAATTTATGTGTTTCTTTCTGATTAGTTGGGAACTCGTCACACTGCTGTAGCGCAACAAAACGTCATTTCCCAGATAAATTTATTTATGTCCGACTCTTCCTAAATAAAAAACGAGCTCATAAGAGCTCGCTTCAATATTAGGGTTAAAATAAATTATTCAAGGTATTAGGCGTTCGCTTGAGCAGGCTCAGCATCAACACCTTCTTCTTTACCTATCTCACCTTCTGTTTTTGCAACAATGGTGTTCACTGCCGTGTCGCCGACAACGTTAGATGATGTACAGAACATATCATTTATACGGTCGACCGCTGCAATGATTGCTAAACCTTCAGGTGGTAAACCTAGTTGGTGAAGCAAAACGCCTACCATTACCACGCCGCCCCCAGGAACGCCGCCAGCACCAATAGATAACAGAAGAATAGTTAAGCCAAGTGTGAAGATGTCTGCGGTGTTAATTGGCTGGCCAAAAGCGTTCGCAACAAACATCGTTGCTAGAGCAATATAGATAGACACACCAGACATATTCATCGTTGCGCCCAGTGGTACACCGAAGCCAGCAACCGATTTAGAGACCTGAAGCTTTTCTGTCAGTGTGCGCATCGTTACCGGGATAGTCGCGTTTGAGCTCGCGGTAGATAGAGAGAAAAGAATCTGCTCACGAGTTGCACGTAGGAAAGTCTTTGGAGAAGTTCCTGTCGCAATACTCACTGCCATTGGGTAGAAGAAGAAGATCCAGAACACCAACATCGCAACCACCAAAGCCACGTAACCGGCAACGGACATTAATGTATTGGCGTTTAGCGTTGCACCTAGTTGAATCATTAGTGCGAACACACCATATGGTGCAAGACTCATCACTAATCCAACCAATTTCATCATGATTTCATTTGCCATTTTGAATGTGCGAATAGCTGGGCCACCACGAGAATCCAAAGCTTGAATTGCAAGCCCCGTCAAAATTGCCATAAAGATGATTTGCAGCATGTCGCCGCTAGCAAACGCTTGTACAGGATTGCTAGGAACAATGTTAACAACTAAAGAGAAAATGTCCGGCGTCTCTGTCGTTGTCAGCTGTACAGCCTCAGATACCGTTCCTGCTAGATTAGCGCCCGCTCCTGGCTGGAAGATCAAGCCGACAGTCAAAGCCGCCGTAATCGCAATGATGGTGTTAAGAATGTAAAGGGTAAAAGTTTTTCCACCAAGACGACCAAATGCACTGATGTCTTTCAAGTCAACAATGCCGCATACGATTGAAACGTAAACTAAAGGAACAACAAGCAATTTGATCAGTGAGACGAACATGCCGCCAACACCTTCTGCTGCTCCAAGTAGGTATGTATCAAAAATCGCAATACCGCTAAATAAGTACTGAATTGCTGTCCCCAGCACAAGGCCGGCAAACAAGCCTATAAAAATCTTACTAGAAAGCGATTTATCCATTATAAATCTCCGATATGTTGTGTTTACTATTTACATTTTTGTAGTTATATATGCTTACTTTTAAAGCATTAGTCGCAAATCATACACACCGAAGTTACAAAATAAAGTGATAATTTACATTTTTGTTAACGACATTGTTTTAGAAAAAATGACTATATTTACATTCCTATGCAGAACAAATATTCACACAACGAATGATTACAATCACTTATAGCCCTTTCCGTTAATAAACACGCAGCGAGATGAGAGAAAATCTCCTATAGGAAAATAATTAACCAATAGGAAAAAATATGAAGGGGATCAAATTTTCATTTATCGATATACAACGAAGTTCGATGCAGTCATTTATGTTTAAAACAAAAAAGCGCCCATCAAAAATGATGGGCGCTTTTATATTTAAAAAACAGGTAGTTAAAGTTACTTAGCAACCATTACCATTGCCGGACGAATCACACGGCCGTTTAGTTCGTAACCTTTTTGCATAACAAACATAACAGTGTTTGATTCATGATCAGGGCTCTCCTGAATCGACATCGCTTGATGGAACTCTGGATTGAATGCTTCACCTTCAGGGTTGATTGCTTTCAAGCCAAATTTCGCTACAACGTCTACAAACGTTTTATGTGTTAGTTCAACGCCTTCTAGGAACGGCTTCACAGTTTCATTCTCTGTATCTGCCGCTTGAATTGCACGCTCTAGGTTATCAATAACAGGAAGCAGCTCTTCTGCAAACTTGTTCAACGCAAACTTACGTGCTTTATCGATCTCTTGCTCAGTGCGACGACGCATGTTTTCTACTTCAGCTTTAGAACGCAACACCGCATCTTGTTGCTCTTTTACTTTTGCCTCGCTAGACAATAGTGCCGCTTCTAGTTGAGCAATCTTAGCGTCTGTCTCATCACCAAGCTCTTCAAGCTCAGCTTCAACTTCTTGTGCTTCAGCTTCTACTTTTTCAGCCTCTTCGATGATTTGATCAAGCTCTTCTTCTGTAACTTTGTTTTCTTCGTTGCTCATGATATCTCCAGAATTCAACATAATGCCCTTAAAGCCATGCGCGTTTTTGCGGGCTTTAACCACATAAAAATTCGCATATTTAGGTGACTTGCCATTATTATGGGGATGAAGATTCCTGATTCAAGCCTCTTTAATGCGGAAATGCTATGAAAAATCCATGTAACGTGATCGCGATTATCGGAAAACCAAGAGATCAACAAGCAATTCAAACTCATAAAGAGTTGTACCAATGGTTGACCTCTGAGGGCTATAAAGTATTCATTGACGATCGCCTTGCCGCAATACTGGATGATATCCCACAGAGTCAGTTTGCTAGCTTAGTTGAACTAGGAAAAAATGCCGATCTAGCCATTGTGGTTGGTGGCGATGGCAACATGCTAGGTGCAGCAAGAATTTTATCCCGATTTGATGTACCAGTTATAGGCGTGAACCGTGGAAATCTGGGCTTCTTAACTGACTTGAACCCAGACGACTTCCAAGCGTCTCTGCAAGCGGTACTCGACGGTGAGTATATTGAAGAGGAGCGTTTTCTTTTAGAGGCGGAAGTACACCGCCACGGACAAATAAAGAGTCATAACGCTGCGCTAAACGAAGCCGTACTTCACCCAGGGCAAATTGCCCATATGATTGAATTTGAAGTGTACATAGATGAAAGCTTCGCCTTCTCTTTACGGGCCGACGGTTTGATTGTCTCCACTCCGACTGGCTCGACGGCATATTCACTTTCTGGCGGCGGCCCAATTCTTTCTCCTAGCTTGAATGCCATTTCACTCGTGCCAATGTTCCCGCATACATTGTCGAGTCGACCTTTGGTGGTTGATGGAAAACGTCGAATTAAATTGGTGGTATCACCAGAAAACCGTGGAACACAAGAAGTTAGCTGTGATGGACAAGTCTCACTTCCAGTTACCCCTGGCGACGAAATTCACATCTATCAAAGTCCAAATGTACTAAAGCTCATCCATCCAAAAGACTACAGCTACTATCACGTCTTACGGAATAAGCTTGGCTGGTCTAGTAAATTGTTCTAACACTTGTTACTCAGGGTAATAACTTCAATAAAAAAGCCAGCAGCTCAATTGCTACTGGCTTTTGGCTTTCTTAGACAAGAAATAGACACAAAGTAGTGAGGCGACACGATATTTGTCATCATTAAAGAGAAGCTTATAAATTTTGATCCTGTGGGCAAACTTTACACAAAAGATAGAAAAGCAAATTCAATGATCTATGTCCGGTGATATTCTCACCATGAATAGAGTATTAACTCTATTTCATACAATCAATAAAGGACATATTATGAAGAAAACCATCATTCTGTCTGTTCTCAGTACATTAGCACTTATTGGCTGCCAATCAGAGGAAACGCAAGTCAACAGTGTGTCCAATGCAAAAGCGGAAGATATCACTAAGACGAAACGGGCCCTAGCTCAACAATTGAGTGAGAATTATGCTGCCATTGAACCCATGCTGAGAAGAGATATTACTCCGCAACAGACTAACGTGTCTGTATCAGCATTTGTTAAGCAAAACCCTAACTCAGAGTTCAGCCGCCAGCTTGTACAAGCTGACACTCAAATTCGTAGCTGGAAAGGTATTTCTGAATACTCTGATCAGTTGTTAGAAGTTCGCTTGGCAAATGAAGCCATGATAACAGCATGGCAAAGTGGCGAGGTCGAGCCATTATTTGCATTTGAACCAAGTGGTGATGATGAGAATTGGCAATACATCGAAGCATTTGATGTTTATGGCAACATCCATCAACTCGATGTTTACCAGCTCCCTGAGGTACCTGTACTTGTCGTTGATAACAATAGCTCTGCAGAGCTAAAAGCAGGCTTGCAAGCTATGCAAGCTGAGATGAAAAAACTCGGTCAACCAGCTTTAGTTCAACCATATATTGCTGATGAACAACGCCAAAATACACCGCTATTGTCAAGTAGCGCAGTGGGCGAAGCGGCTCCAATTCAAACCACGCAGTTGAAAAAGATCCGTCTAGCCGATGACAAAGAACCTTGGATCTCTGGCAAGGCAGAAATCTACGCTATCGTAACGGGCGTCAATCCAAGTCGTGATGAACCTACTCTCGATTTGGTGGAGCTTCCATACTTAGACTACGATAACCAAGATTACTATCCAAATCAGATCATTATTCACTGGTCTCGTTACCGCTGGGGTGCGGCAGACATTGTGCTCATGGAGCAAGATGACGGCACAGACTATAAACAATTGGCAAAACTCCTTGTTCAAGTTGCCGAAGAAGTATTGAAAGCGATTCCAGATCCAGAAGTTCAGGCTTACGCGATTATTCCGCAAATCACGAACAAGATCATCGACACTATCCCCGATGGTGTACTCACGAATGATGATGACTTCGTCGACGTTTACTACACTCTAATGCAAGATACTTCATACGTAGATCACCCAGGTGCAGGTGTGAATGCAGTCGTCACACTAGAACCACTAACGATTAACCCAACTCGTCCGTAACCTGTTCAATTTTAATGAGTCGTTGTAATCACATCGGCTCATTTTTCCCACTTCATCACAAAAAACAGCCTACAAAGAAAATTTTCCCTACCTGACTTTACTGTATAAGGGAACAGTATATACTGTTCCCTTATACAGTATTGTTCAGTTATACAGGTAAATAAAATGCTGGCTCATCTAAGTGTTAATAATTTTGCGATTGTTAAGTCTTTACAACTCGAGCTTTCTAAGGGCATGACCACCATTACAGGTGAAACAGGCGCGGGTAAATCCATTGCTATCGATGCTTTAGGGCTCTGCTTAGGCGGACGAGCCGATGCCGGCATGGTGCGACAAGGTGAAGAGAAAACCGAAGTTAGCGCCGCTTTTTTATTGGACAACAACTTACATGCAACACGTTGGTTAGAAGATAACGATCTGCTAGATGGCAGTGAGTGTATTTTGCGTCGTATTATCACAAAAGAAGGCCGCTCAAGAGCCTTCATTAATGGCAGCCCTGTTCCACTATCACAACTCAAATCTCTAGGGCAGCTACTTATCAATATCCATGGGCAGCACGCTCATCATCAATTGATGAAAAGTGAGCACCAAATGGCCATGCTCGACCAATATGCTGGGCATTTAAACCTACTAAAAAGCACACGAAGTGCTTACCAGCATTGGCGTCAGGCGGATAATAACCTCAAGCAGCTAAAAGAAAATAGCCAGCAAAACCAGGCGCAAAAACAGTTGCTTGAATACCAAATCAAAGAACTGAATGAGTTATCGCTAGGTGAAGAAGAATTTGCAGAGCTCGAGCAAGAGCATAAACGACTATCCAACAGTGGTGAACTCGCCACTACCTGTCAGCAAGCCATCGAACTTATTTACGAAGGTGAAGAAGTCAATGCGCTTGGTATTTTGCAATCGGCCAATCACTCCCTAATTCAATTAGCCGAATTAGATGAAAAGCTATCTGAGCTACCTAACATGCTGTCAGAAGCGATGATTCAACTTGAAGAAACGAAGAATGAATTACGCAGCTACTTAGATGGCATCGATGTTGATCCAGCTCGTATGGCTTATGTAGAAGAACGTTTTTCTAAAGTGATGTCTGTAGCTCGTAAACACCACGTAATGCCAGAAGAACTCTACCAGCATCATCAAGATCTTCTGGCCCAAGTAGAAGCGTTAGATTGCTCCGATGAACGTTTAGATGAACTTGCTCAAGAAGTAGAACACAAGTACCAAAGCTTTCTAACACAAGCAGAAAAACTGCACAAATCACGCAGCCGTTACGCAAAAGAACTGAACAAACTGATCACACAAAGCATGCACGAATTGAGCATGGAGAAAGCAGTATTCAGTATCGAAGTTAGCAATGACAACACGCACCCATCGCCGCTTGGCATGGACAGCGTGTGCTTCTTAGTATCGACCAACCCGGGACAACCATTGCAACCTATAGCAAAAGTTGCGTCAGGCGGTGAGCTATCACGTATCTCTCTAGCTATCCAAGTGATCACCGCTCAGAAAGTAGATACACCAAGTTTAATCTTCGATGAAGTGGACGTAGGTATTAGTGGCCCAACAGCTGCCGTAGTGGGCAAAATGCTACGCAAGCTTGGCGAATCTACTCAAGTATTGTGTGTCACTCACCTCCCTCAAGTTGCCGGATGCGGCCATCAACAAATGTTTGTTGCTAAGCAAACCAAAGCAGGCCAAACCGAAACCCAAATGCACGCATTAGATGAACAACAACGTGTGGCAGAATTAGCTCGCTTACTTGGTGGTAGTCAAATAACCGACTCAACGTTGGCAAACGCAAAAGAACTGCTTATCGCCGCTTAATAAATCGACAAGGGATGAGATATGGATATCAGAGCAATACACAAAACCAACTGCTTAGATCTCATCCCTATTTTTATTGAGTTAGAACATTACTACTTCAAAGAAAAAGCTTCATCAAAACACGATCTGGTCCATTATCTAAAGAGCCAAGTCTTCTCTGAACATTCTGGTGTTAATATCATTGCGGTTTACGATAATGATGACGTCGTAGGCTTTGCATCTTATACCGTCATGTTCCCTGCCCCAAAACTCTCAGGGCAGATGTACTTAAAAGATCTGTTCGTATCTTCGAAGGTTCGAGGAAAAGGGGTTGGTCTCAAGTTAATGAAGTATCTGGCATCTTTGGCGATCAAGTGTGGATGCCAAAGGTTGGACTGGACAGCTGAAAGTAGTAACCCTACCGCAGGTCAGTTTTACCGCTCAATTGGTGCAACACTAATTCATGAAAAAGAGTATTATCGTTTTTCAGGTGATGCATTACGCGAATTCGCCAAAACCGACTAACGAGTCACTAGGCTTTGCTCACCGCTGAAAGCGTCCATCACCCTACTTCCGATTGAAATTTGCTCTTCGTCACCTAACTAATACGTCATGTGGTGACATTTACCGCCTAATATCGGTGAATAAATGCAACTCAACTCAAAATTCGTTGTCAGATTGTCTACCATACGACGCATAGCTTTTTACATCTGCGTCGAGCTTGTTTATTATCAGCGCAGTATTTTAAAGGTTACTAAGAAATTATTATGCAATTAAAGAAGTGGTTAGTTGCCGTACCATTAGCAATGACATTGCTGACAGGATGTTCGGTATTGGAAAGACTGGTTTATCGTATTGATATCAACCAAGGCAACTATGTAGAACAAAGTGCGGTTGATAAATTAAAGTTTGGGATGACTAAAGCACAGGTTCGCTTCGTATTAGGGTCGCCAATGCTTATTGAAAACGGCTATCCAAACACTTGGTATTACATCTATCATCATACTCCTGGCCATGGCGAACCAGTACAGAAAGATCTGATTGTAAACTTTAATGACCAAGGCACACTCGCAGACATCAGTGGTGACTTTCCAAAAAGTGACGCATTTTACGAGCAAATTCAGTAAACTGACTTTTGCAAAAAAACCTCCCGTTTGGGAGGTTTTTTATTATATAGAAATCACGTTAGTCAAACTTTGAGTAACTCACATGAGCTATTGGGTTTATATTAATCCTGCTTATTTTTACGTACAGAACTAGGCTTGCCACCGGTGACTGGGTCTGCACTCCCCTCGGCTTTAGCCTGCTCCGCCCGTTTACGGCGAATCTCTTTCGGATCGGCGAGTAACGGACGATAAATCTCTATTCGATCTCGATCTCGAACGGTCGCATCTAACTTCACGTTACGACTAAACACACCCACTTTGTTCTTGGACAAATCAATTTCAGGGTACAACTCCAATACACCGGATTGTCGAATGATCTCTTCTACCGTTGCGTGATTATTTACCACTAAGTTAAATACACGCTGTTCATGAGGAAGAGCATAGACAACCTCAACGTGAATCATATCTGACTCAATACTCATAACACTCGTAGACCTGTTTTGCGCGTTTAGTAAATGCATTTACCATATTACTAGTAAGCTCGTTAAAAATCTTACCGAAGGCCATCTCAATCATTTTACTTGAGAATTCAAACTCAAGCTTTAGTTCAACCTTGCAAGCTTGTTCATCTAGCGCGGTAAAAATCCAACCACCACGCAACGTCTTAAACGGGCCATCCACCAAGTTCATCATAATTGCCTGACCGGGGATCAACTCATTTGAAGTCGTAAACGTTTTGCTGATTCCAGCCTTCGCCACATCGACAGAAGCCACCATACCATTCCCCGAAGACTCAATGATTCTAGAGCCCGAGCAACCAGGCAGAAATTCAGGGTATTTAGCAACATCATTAACCAGATTGAACATCTGTTCGGCGCTAAAAGACACAAGCGCAGAACGGCTGACTTGCTTCATACATACTCCTATCGATACATGTACAGATTTAAAGCTACTCGCCAATTTTACTTTTATTCCACGATTGCGCAAATAAAAGGATTTCCTATCCGATATCCAACCCGTATAATGACGCTATTATGGCAAAGAAAAAAACGAAACAAAAAGCGGGTAGCAATACTATCGCGCTGAATAAAAAAGCTCGCCACGAGTATTTCATCGATGATGAAATCGAAGCTGGCTTGGAGCTCCAAGGTTGGGAAGTGAAAGCCCTTCGCCAAGGTAAAGCCAATATTTCTGAAAGTTACGTATTTATGCGTGACGGTGAAGCCTTTGTGAGTGGCATGACAATCACTCCTTTAAATCAGGCATCGACACACGTTGTGGCGAACCCTACACGTGTGCGTAAACTACTAATGAGTCGTCGTGAGCTGGATAATCTATTCGGACGTGTAAACCGTGAAGGTATGACATTAACGGCCCTCTCACTGTACTGGTCTCGCTCTTGGGTGAAACTAAAAATTGGCGTAGCAAAAGGTAAAAAGCTGCACGATAAACGTACGGATCTAAAAGAAAAAGACTGGGCAAGAGAAAAAGCACGCGTAATGAAGAGCGCGCTGCGTTAATCTTGACCACTTAAACGCATAGTACTGGACAGCCAATGCTTTTCTGTTACTATGCGAATATTACCTGGGGCTGATTTAGGATTCGACGGGAATTCAGAAGTCTGAGGTGCATGCCGAGGTGCGGTAGGCCTCGTTAACAAACCGCAAAAAAATAGTCGCAAACGACGAAAACTACGCACTAGCAGCTTAATAACCTGCTAAGAGCTCTCTCGCCCTAGCTTCCGCACGTAAGACGGGGATCAACGAGGGATCAAACCCAAACGCGCTAGCCCGGATTCTCCCGCCTGAGAGATGAACGGCGAATTTTAATTCAGGCTAGTCATTCATTAGCGTGTCGGTTCGCAGGTGGGTGGCGAAATTAAAGATCGACTAAGCATGTAGTACCAATGATGAACGGTTTTCGGACGCGGGTTCAACTCCCGCCAGCTCCACCAAACGTTTGGAAAAGGCCACCCTCGGGTGGCCTTTTTTGTATCAACTAAAATAGTCTCTTTTTTCAAACATTCATGCTTTCTGAAATCTTACTACATGGATTACCGCATACCTTTGGCCCATGTAGGTTTACAAACTCGTTGAGTATTAATCAGTAAACAAGAAGTTCATAAGTACTAATCAAAAAGGCAGAGAGCATGGTACTAAAAGCCCTGTAACTTAAAAGTCTTCTGCTTACCTATCCTTTCTAAGAGATAACTAGATCTAAGTCTAAAGTCTATACTCATCTCCCTCGATGAATTGATTGATGTATTCATTGTTAGTCCCTACTCGCTTGTTTCATTACAACTCTATAGATGTAATGACTACAAACAGTAGTTACAAAAAATAATGTAACTCTAATCACAAAGTAACCTTAGATATTGAACAGAAACACAACATATATAGATTTTTAAATTTCAAAATGAAAATATTGTTGTGAAAAATTAAGTTGCTGGAATTATTACAGTCATATTAGTGAGCATTGTAATGAATTTTGAAGAAAGTAAATTGAATGACGAACACGTTAATCAATACACACCGCAAATCAATGGTGTGTTAACAAAGAAAGGAAAACCCCTTAGTAGTCTGAAGGTTAGCCTTAGTATTGGTTTAAGCACGTCAGGGAAATCAATAGACTTATCAACATTCACAGACAGTACTGGTCGCTTTGAGTTTTCTCCAGTCTATGAAAATAAAAACATCATAAGCACTCCTCTTATTGAACACTATGTAACTATTGTTTTAGTCGCAGAACTCAGCAATGATGAAAGTACTATTATTTGGGAAGGAAGCTTTGATGGTTATAAAATAGAGGATTACGTAAAAAATAACATGGCTAACCTTGCTTGTGACACTGAGAACCCTCTTAAGTACTTTGCTTTTTCAATTGATGATGAAGAAAACGATGACTACTACGTGAACAGCCAATGTAACTTATTTGGTTATATAGACTCTGACTTGTATGGAAATTAAATAATGCACTCATGATGCAACTCCAGTTCCTATGTCTCCTCTTTGGCCATTCATTCACGGGGGCATTGAGTATCGGTTAGAAGGAGGTTCTGGTATCGACTTCCACGCTCATGGACTAGAAAAAAATCTGTTCCGGGTTATGTCAATAACGCTACAAGTAATGAGTGATCGGCACTACAATCTAAGCCTTAAACTTATCTAGAACGCAACGTATTTCTTGACTTCAACAATAGATATAACGCTCGGATGACTGATGGTTGGGTAAGTAAAATAGTCTCTTCAACTTTGACTTTACTAAGAATTTCAGGTCTGGGTCATATAATACAACAGATGCGACCGTAGGCCTTGCTACTTGGGTTCAATTAGCTAATTTCAGAGCTAAAAAATGAACGTAACGAACACGTACGCGGTATTATAGGCCACATAAATGTAATGTCAGGCAATGCGGAAATTAACCTATCTAATATTACTTGTAGAGCAATAAAGCTTTGTTTTTCAAGGTTAGTAAAAAGGCTAGACAGTCATGCTAGTAACGTATTAAATACCCTGGAGTAACAATAAAATAAATTAGCCATCGTTTTATATATACGCTTCATCGGTCTTAAATTATTTGAATGATAAATAATAAAAGTGCGAAGCTATTTTGCTTCGCACTTTTATTGAGTCCAGCACGGCTAACTATATTAGAAGCGATACTCTACACCTAGTGATGCTTGGTTAAAGTCTGTTTCCGTGTTTGCACCGTTCGCGACATTCTCCGCATTGAGTTCTACGTCGTACCACATATATTCTGCGTTAACTAAGAAGTTATCAGTAACTTTAAAACCCACACCGGCACCAGCGAATACACCTTCATCATCTTTGTTGCCTTGGAAGCCCGCAACGTTGTAATCCGTCGAGTACCACATTTGACCGCCTTTTGCGTAAAGGTCGACACGATCAGCAATGGGAGCGGTAACTTTTAGAGCCGCGGTATAGCCGTCCGTTTCGGCATTTGCTAGGTTATTACCATAGCTACCGAAATCAATGTAACCACCCTCCAACGCTAAGTAAGGATTAAAACGGTAACCAACTAAACCTTGAATAACATCGCTGTCATCATCAAAGTCATCTTGTCCATCAACTTTTAAGTAACCGTAGTTGGCGCCAACATACACACCATGATCGTTGGAGTCCGCAGCATGTGATAAAGTACTAAACGTTGCTAAAGAAAAAAGGCTAATCAAAGTAACAACATTGCTTTTCATTTCGTTCTCCTAATATAAGTTCCATTGAAGGTTCGAATAGTAAAGAGCAAATGCAATGCCAACTTTAAATTAATGAAAAATATATTTAATTTTATAGAATACTGACAATCCTCTAAAGATCGCCGAACAAAAATAGAAAAAAAGAGCTGTCTGTTTACTTTATATAAACAATACTAAATTGAGGTTAATCGCTGATGTGAAAAAGATTCTTGTTAATTTGTAGATTTTTCAAAGAAATTAAATAAACATCTAAAATACTCTTATAGATTAATCAGTCAAAAAATGCTTAGCTAGTTTTTATAAGAAAGGAAGCTAATCACACATACGTTGCATCTTACTTTGCTTCAAGCCATGAATATTCTACTCTTTGCCTAAGCAGAGTTTAATGGAACTGAAGTATGTTAAAAGGCAGTGAATACCCTTCTATTCGAGCATTAAGGACGTTTGTCGCGGTCTCTAATTACCTCAGTTTCTCTAAAGCAGCGGATGCACTATGTATTACGCAAAGCGCAGTAAGCAAACAAATCGCATCGCTGGAGCAATTGGTGGGTTTACCTTTAATACAAAGAGGGGCGAGTGGTATTGAGTTAACCGAAGAAGGCAAGCGTTATCTGCCGCAAGTCACAGAAGCTTTGGAGCTTATTCAGCATGCAACTGCCAACTTAATCCAGTCAGATTCAAAGCAAGAATTACTCACCGTGGACGTAACCCCTTCTTTTGCCAGTCTTTGGTTGATACCTAATATTGATGACTTCCACCAGCAACATCCTAACATCCGAGTAAGAGTCTGTACTGGGGATGGGAACGTCAAAGATTCGAGCAACGAAAGTGACTTACATATTCGCTGCCTTCCATTATCCACGCATTATGAATACAGCCACTTACTATGCGAAGAAATACTACTATTGGTCGGTACTAACGCTCCTGCACTCAAGAATGTGCACGCTGTTAGCGACTATCCGCTGATACCTCAAATCACTCGTCCTCAGTTGTGGGAGCAATTTAAGGCGGCACATGCAGTAGAATCAACCGTTACCTATCACTCTGTAGGCTTTGAACATTTTTACCTAGCTTACGAAGCCGTCAAAATGGGAAAAGGACTCGCCTTACTTCCTGATTTTATGGCGCAGAATTCTATTTTAAGAGGGGATATCCAACATATTCTCAACCTAACTTTACAGAGTGGTTATGGTTATTACGTGATGATCCCGAATTATCGCCTATCGGCTAAGAAAGTGGCGGCGTTTTACGAATGGTTGAAGAGCAAACTAAGCTAATATTGTTTTCTTGAAATGCTTTTGGTAAACCAAAACAACTCAAAGACTTCAGTATCTGTCTGCTCCAAATTGTGGCATTCTCATTAACACTGTTTCAAAAGGATAAATGGATTGAAAGATATGGACAGCAATTCGCCCAAACTCTCATTACGTACCATTGAGCCAACGGATTACCCTGAGCTTGCAGAACTAATGGACTTAGTGTTTCCTGATGTTGGCGGCTCATGGCCACGGCTGACTATTATGGATCTCATTCATCAGTTTCCTGATGGCCAAATCTGTATTGAGGATAACGGAAAAATTGTCGGCGCAGCGCTAACAATCAAAGTGGACTACAACCGGTTTTCACTTCCTCACCTGTACACCGACATCATCACCGAGAACAACGTCATCCAAAACCAAGTGACCGGTGACGCCATGTATGGTCTCGATGTATTTGTTCACCCGGACTACCGTGGGCTGCGTTTAGGTCGCCGTCTGTATGATGCGCGTAAAGAACTTTGCCGGAGTAAGAATTTCAAAGCAATTTTAGCCGGTGGTCGCATCCCGAATTACCACAAATATGCTGACGAACTGAGCGTGGCTGAATACATCGACAAGATAAAACGCCGTGAGCTTCACGATCCTATTTTGTCTTTTCAGCTTGCAAACGACTTCGATGTCAAACGTATTATGCGTGGTTACTTGCCAGAGGATAGTGCTTCTAAAGGCTACGCAACTCTGCTGGAGTGGGATAACTTCTTCTACGAAGAGGATATTCAATCCGTACATGATGTAGAAAAAACGCTGATTCGTATTGGTGTTGTGCAGTGGCAAATGCGCGCCATGAATGACTTAGAGGACTTGCTCGATCAGGCTGAGTTCTTCATTTCTTCTCTTGCGAACTACAAAGCCGATTTCGCCCTATTCCCTGAATTCTTTAACGCGCCGCTGATGGGCTTGCAAAACGACCAAAATTCCGTCGAAGCAATTCGCTTTTTGGCTAGCTTTACAGAAGAGATCAAAAACCGCTTCTCGCAGATGGCAGTCACCTACAACATCAACATTATTGCTGGCAGTATGCCCGTCATCGAAGATGGCAAGTTGTATAATGTGGCCTACTTACTGCAACGAGATGGTGAAATAAACGCTCAATATAAGATTCACATCACGCCCCATGAGCAAAAAGACTGGGTGATCGACGGTGGTGACAATGTTCAGGTGTTCGAAACCGATGCAGGCAAAGTCGGCATACTGATTTGTTATGACAGCGAGTTCCCAGAGTTGGGAAGAATGCTCGCCGAGCAAGGCGCACAAATTGTGTTCGTTCCTTTCTGGACAGACACAAAAAATGGCTACCAACGAGTACGAATCTGTTCCCAATCACGAGCCATCGAAAACGAATGCTACGTTGCAATTGGGGGCAGTGTCGGCAACTTACCTCGTGTTGATAATGTCGATATCCAGTACGCACAATCTGCCGTATTCTCACCGTCGGATATCTATTTCCCACACGATGCGACCTTGACAGAAGCAAGCGCCAACACCGAAATGATAATCTTCGCTGATGTTGATTTGACTAAGTTGAAACAGCTTAATACCGAAGGCTCTGTCACCAACTTACGTCATCGCCGCCTTGATTTGTATGGCGCATTCACCAAAGCCAAAGAGTCATAAGGATCTCCCTAGTTCGCCGCTACCAAAGAGCGTGGCGGCGAGTAAAGCCAGCTGCAGGTTGATTCTGCGCAATTATCAGAGGCATGTCAGTTTTTCTCAACGGTGAGAAACAAGAATTGACCCAATAGGACATTCGGAGTATCACTCCAACTTCGTTCCGCTTTTATTAGGGGAAAGCTTTTGGAACATATTAACGAACTTCTCATGTCAATGAAGCCTTTGCTTGAGCAATACGGCTACGTTGCGCTGATTGTCAGTATATTTCTAGAAGGGATAGGTATCCCGATGCCTGGTCAATCACTGATGATCGCGGCATCTTTGCTCTCGTCAGAACAAGTCATGAACCTAAGTATGGTAATGATGGTATCGTGGCTGAGCTGCTTTTTTGGTAATACCTGTGGCTACTTAATCGGTTATTACTTTGAGGGGTGGTTAGATAAAAAAGGCTACATTTCCGGCCCGAAGATGCAAACGCTTCAATTGACTATCCAGAAATACGGCCCTACGTGCTTGGTGGTCAGCCGCTTTATTGAAGGAATGAAGCAATTTATGCCTCTTGCATGCGGTATCGCGAAAATGCCACGTAGAGAGTTTTTGCTCGGTAACGCCCTCGCGGCGACGGTTTGGGTATTGGTATTCAGCTTGTTAACTCGCTTTGCATTTGAACATTTAAGCGTGTTGAGCAACCTGTACACCGAATACAAATATCTGGTATGGGCATTTGCTGCTGTCTTATTTACGTGGATGGTTTTAGGTATTGTTAAACGCAAAAAAGCCAAATCAATGCAATAACGACAGTCTCTTCATTAGCGCATAACTAAAGCTCGTGGTATCAGTGAGATACGCAACACGAGCTTTTATCTTTTTCTTTACGTGTAAAATCTAAACAGCCATTTAGACGTCTAGACGTTGACAATGCGTAAATGTGATATTAGTCTGCTCTTCTCTCTTATCATTAACATTGTCGTTTACATGTCCGGTTCCCAACAAACAACTAAAACAGTTGCACCGTCTGCGGTCGCACTGATCCCATTAATTGTATTCCTTGCGCTATTTATTGGCGTAGGCACTTACTTATCTTTGCAAGGCGTGGAATTTGCCTTCTACCAGCTGCCTGCACCCATCGCGGTATTACCAGCCATCATCATTGCGTTTCTTTTAAGTAAAGAGAAACTTAACCGCTCAATCGAACACTTCATGCGTGGTGTTGGCCACCCAGACATCATCGCAATGTGTATGATCTATCTGCTTGCAGGTGCCTTTGCTGCGGTAGCAAAAGCCTCTGGCGGTGTTGATGCAACAGTGAACCTTGGTTTATCCGCTATTCCAACCAGCATGATTTTACCGGGCATTTTTCTGATTTCTGCTTTTATCGCAACAGCAATGGGGACTTCGATGGGTACCATCGCAGCCGTTGCCCCCGTAGCGTTGGGTATTGCTGAATCAGCAGGAATGAGCTTACCGTTAACCGCAGGCGTTGTGCTGAGCGGCGCTATGTTTGGTGATAACCTTTCTATCATCTCTGACACCACCATCGCGGCGACACGCTCTCAAGGTTGTGAGATGAAAGACAAGTTTAAAGAGAACATTCGTATTGCTTTACCTGCGGCGTTGATCGCGATTGCAGTGTTCGCTTTCAACAGTACCGCGACTCAAGTGCCTGCAACTGGCGATATTGAGTGGCTAAAAGTCTTGCCGTACATCACTATTTTGATCCTAGCGGTATCTGGTGTAAATGTGTTTGTGGTTCTGTCGATTGGCATTCTTTTGGCTGGCGGCGTGAGCTTGGCATCGATTGACAATTACGGACTGACTAATCTAGCCCAAGACGTATACAAAGGCTTTGGTAACATGCAAGAGATCTTCTTGTTATCCATGCTGATTGGTGGTTTGAGTGAACTGATGCGTCGCCAAGGTGGTCTTGCTTTTCTAACAAATTTCGTTAGTAGCCTTATCCACGCGTTTGGCTCTAGTCACTCTAAGCATGCGAACAGTCGTGCAAGCGAGCTAGGTATTGCAGGTTTGGTATCAATGGTCAATGGCTGTACGGCAAACAACACCGTAGCCATCATTGTATCGGGCAGCGTTGCTCGCCAACTGGCGGAAGAGAATAATGTCTCTCCTCGCCGCTCAGCAAGCTTGTTAGACATTTTCTCATGCGTGGTGCAAGGCGTGTTGCCTTACGGTGCTCAAGTACTGCTGCTAGGTTCCGTATTCAACCTCTCGCCACTTGAAGTAGTTGCCAATTCTTACTACTGTTTTGCATTAGCGATAGCGGCTGTTGTCGCGGTGTTTATCAAACATCCCGCTCGTCAACCTGTAGCGCAAACTGAGAACTAACGACAAATACCGAAAAGGCTCCGATGGAGCCTTTTTACTTTCCTTTCTTCTTTTTTTCTTTTCCGCGAGCAGATTTACTTCAAAGCTGAACGCAAACTTTGCGCACTGTGTAAAGGAATCGCAAAGCGATGCGCCACATCGCGTAGAGCTTCCACCTGAGCCGCGTTACTGATTGCTAATTCGCCTGCCACATCGACGTGGTTATTCTCAAACCCCACTCTCACATCGAATCCAAGTAACATCGCACTCGCTAAACAGTCTTGCTCTCGCGCGCCAAAAGCACAAATGGCACATCGAATTTCTTCCTCGACAAAACGCGCCAAATTCAAACCTCGTAAATCCCATGGCGAAGACTGTTGAGCTTGGTGATAACGCCCTAACACCACTAATGCATGCTGATGCGTTTTAGGTAACACGCCCGCATCACGCAGTTGGAAATAACGTTCAATGTCGGTTGCATCGTAGAGAATAATTTGGCTCACGATGTTGTGTTCTGCCACCCAATGGAAAAAGGCATGCCCTTCTTTCTCACTTGCGCGATCAGGGATTAACTCCCTCAATGCAAAAGAAGCCGCTTCTGGTTTCACAGCTTTAACTAACGCCATCTGTTGTGGCGGAGAATACAAGCCCACCGCCTCTGTGGTGAGCTGTACCATCATGTTTTGTCCCACCGCTTCTTTCACGGCATGGTAAATTGCCATGTTGTCGTCGATGTCTAATGAATGACGTCCGTTGGCGTCTCTAGCATGCAAATGGATCATGGCAGCCCCTGCCGTTTGACAAGCGATAGCCTCTGCAACCAGTTCGTCTGTTGTCATGGGTAAGCTGGCGTGATCGTACTTAGTTTTTCTTGCACCGTTTGGGGCCACGATAATAGCGATAGGCTCTCGTATAGATCGATTTTCTAATTCCATTCCTTCGCTACCTCTTTTAGCGTTAATGAGAGTTTGCCAACTAGCTCATCAATATGGTGAGGCTGAATAATGAATGGCGGTGCAAGCAAGATATGGTGCCCATTAACGCCATCAATCGTTCCTCCCATTGGGTAGCACATTAAGCCATTTTCCATTGCTTGCTGTTTGATGCGTTTGTCTGCCAATGTGGCTTTACTCAGAGGCGCCTTGCTTTCTTTATCCGCCACCAGCTCAATGCCAAAAAATAAGCCTTTACCACGAATGTCGCCAATGTACGGTAAATGGGCCAATTCAGAAGTAAGCTCATTACGCAGCAAAGCACTTTGCTGATTCACCGCCGTTAATAAATCATCTTGGAAGATGGTTTGAATGGTTGCCACGGCAGCAGCGCACGCCACAGGGTGCGCCATAAAGGTATGGCCATGTTGGAAAAAACCGCTTCCACCGGCAATAGCTTGGTAGACTCGATCATTCGCAACCACCGCGCCAATAGGTTGATAACCCGCACCAAGCCCTTTAGCCATACACACCAGATCGGGTTCTGCCTCTTCTTGCTCAAACGCAAAAAAACTGCCACTGCGTCCAACGCCACACATGACTTCATCCAAGATCAATAACACATCGTATTGGTCGCATATTTCGCGAATACGCTTGAAGTAACCTTGTGTGGCAGGCACAGCTCCAGCGGTGGCTCCCACAATGGGCTCAGCGACAAAAGCCATGACATTATCAGCCCCCAACTCAAGAATTTTTGCCTCTAGCTCATTCGCCGCTCGCAATGAGTAATCCAATTCCGACTCATGACTCTGCTGATAACGATAAGCATAGCAAGGGGCGATATGATGGCTCGGGTGTAAGATGGGTTTGAACGGTTCACGTCGCCATTCATTACCTCCGACAGCCAAAGCCCCCAAGGTATTGCCGTGATAACTTTGCTGACGCGCGATGAATTGCTTTTTCTCTGGCTTACCTGATTCCACGAAATACTGCCGCGCCATTTTTAGTGCCGACTCCACCGCTTCTGATCCGCCACTGACTAAATACACATGGTTGAACTGTTCAGGCATGTGCTGACAAACCAATTCTGCTAGGCGCTCACTGTTATCACTAGTAAAAAATCCAGTATGAGCAAACGGCACTCGCTCGATCTGTTCCAACATCGCTTTTTTAACGGCTTGATGACTGTGGCCAAGGTTTGATACCGCAGCCCCACCACAAGCATCGAGATACTGCTTTCCATGCTTATCGAATAGATAAACACCTTCACCTCTATCGATGATTGGCAGCGTGGCATGGCAGTGACGGTGAAATACGTAAGACATTTGAGTCCCTTCCAATGTGTAATACATGCACACATCATCAGGAACAAACCCAAACGTGACAAGAGAATAAATCTCACCCTCTATGAGCTTTTGGAATACCACAAACCAAAAACACCAAAACCCTTGATATTTAAACAATAAAATAAAAATAGGCCAGCTTTTTTAAAGACTGGCCTATGGGTAACCCAAAGCTAAAAAAAGAATCGTTTTACGCGTTTAGTGCCTGTTCTAAATCGGCTAGAATATCGTCAATATGTTCAATACCCACCGATAAACGAATCATCTCTGGAGACACACCAGCTTGTTTTTGTTCTGCTTCGCTCAATTGACGATGAGTCGTCGATGCAGGATGGCAAGCCAATGATTTTGCATCGCCAATGTTCACCAAACGCTTAAAGATTTTCAAAGCATCATAAAAACGCACACCAGCGTCATAACCATCTTTTAAACCAAACGACAAAATCGCAGAAGGCTTACCTTTCATGTATTTTTCAGCGAGGTTGAAGTGTGCTGAACTCGGCAAGCCGGCATAACTCACCCAACTGACTTTGTCATGCTGTTCCAAGAATTCAGCCACTTTGAGAGCATTCTCAGTATGGCGTTCCATACGCAGCGGTAACGTTTCTAGCCCTTGCATAAGCATAAATGCATTCAACGGTGATAATGCCGAACCGGTATTACGCAATGGTACGGTACGCGCGCGCCCGATAAATGCCGCCTCACCAAACGCTTCGGTATACACCACGCCGTGGTAAGAAGGTTCTGGTTGGTTGAAAACAGGAAAACGGTCTTTGTGCTGCGCCCAAGGGAATTTACCGGAATCCACAATCACGCCACCTAATGTGGTGCCATGCCCACCAACGTATTTAGTGAGAGAGTGAACTACGATATCCGCACCAAATTCGATGGGTTTGCAAAGCACTGGCGTCGCAACGGTGTTATCCACAATCACAGGTACGCCTTGTGCATGAGCAAGCTCCGCCACACGTTCTAAATCGATGATATTACCCGCAGGGTTACCAATGCTCTCGCAGTACACCGCTTTGGTATTTTCATCAATTAATTCGGCCAAACTTTCTGGCTTGTCATCTTTAGCAAACTTCACCTGAATACCCTGATTTGGCAGCATATGCGCAAACAAGGTGTAAGTACCGCCATAAAGTTGCGGCGTAGAAACGATGTTATCGCCCGCTTGCGCTAAGGTCAGAATTGCATAGTTAATCGCTGCACTCCCCGCACTCACGACCAATCCAGCAATGCCGCCTTCTAACGCCGCCATGCGTTTTTCCAGAACATCGTTAGTCGGATTCATGATGCGAGTGTAGATATTCCCCGGCACTTCCAAGTTAAACAGATCAGCGCCGTGCTGCGCGTTGTCAAACTCGTACGCGACTGTTTGATAAATCGGCGTCGCGACAGATTTAGTGGTAGGGTCAGTTTCGTAACCAAAATGGATGGATAGCGTTTCGTCTTTCATGTTCTTCCCTGTCTTTCATCACTCAAATAGCGGCAAGCAAAGCACTTACCTTGCTTAAAACTTATATTGCCCAATTTTTCAACAAATAACGTAGGGATGAATCACAGAGATAAAACGCTAATTCAACTGTCCAAGTAACCAGTGACGAAACGTTTCTGTCGCATTCGTACGTGTGTTCATGATCAAGTAATACCCTGCATTGGCAGGAATCGGTTTGAATGGAGAAACCAAACGCTCTGTCGTCAATTCATCCTCAATCAGTGCCATTCGTGCCATCGCAATCCCAACGCCTGCTTCGGCTGCAGACATCGCCATATCCGTTCGATTAAAAAAGTGTCCGATATCGGTTTTAAAATCCAACCCCATCGCTGACGCCCAATATAGCCACTCATAGTCACGCGTCGCGTTTTCCCATGGCATCGCATCGTGTAGTAGCGTCGCCTCTTGCCATTGCTTCACTGGCATTGAGTTTTTTTGCTCACCAAACAACGTTTTTAGCCAGCCATGATCCTCAAGGTATTTTGGACTCATCACCGGTAGCAGATGCTCATCCAAAATCAGCTCCGCGTTAGCATTTCTATAAGGATGAAGACCATAGTCAATTGCGACGTCATAGTCTTTTATCTCACTATTTACCAGCGCACCTTCCGCAAAGATTTGTACTTGGATATCCGGATTATCATGATGGAAGCTTTCGAGCTTTGGGACTAACCATTTGAAAGCAAAAGAAGGCGTCAACTTCAAACGAATTTCATTGGTTTGCTTTTCTACTTTGAGCTCATCAAGCAATTTGCTCAGTTCCGAAAAGTGAAACTGCGTCGCTTGGTGTAACTGAGTGCCTTTTACGGTTAAACGAATACCGCGAGAGTGGCGTTCAAATAAAGTAAAACCTAATAACGCTTCCAAATGAATAATTTGTTGGCTTATGGCACCAGTGGTGAGGTGTAAATGTCTTGCAGCACCAGTAAAGCTGTTGTACTCCGCGACTTGGCTAAATAGACACAAGCCACTTATCAGATTACTTTTCATCCTTGAGCCTATAGTTTTTCTAAACGCTGTGTGTAATTTATATCGATTGTTAACAAAAGGTAAAGAAAAGAAACTGAGCACTCTGATAAATGTGTGGAGTGCATCAATGGAAGTCATCGTATTAGGCAGCGGCGTTATCGGCTTAACCTCTGCTTGGTATTTATCTCAAGCAGGCTATCAAGTTACCGTCATTGACCGCCAACCAAGCAGTGCCATGGAAACGAGCTTCGCCAATGCCGGGCAGATCTCATATGGCTATTCTTCGCCTTGGGCTGCGCCTGGTGTTCCTGTTAAAGCCATTAAGTGGTTAATGGAGGAGCATGCTCCACTTAAAATCAAACCCACTCTGAATGCCGACATGATCCGCTGGGCGAGTAAAATGGTCGCGAACTGCACCCTACCTCGCTATCAAGTTAACAAGGCTCGCATGCTTTCGATCGCTAACCACAGCCGTATTTGCTTAGAACAGTTACGCCAAGAACACGCCATTGAGTATCAAGGACGTCAGTTTGGGACCTTGCAAGTATTCCGAACACATCAACAGCTGCAAGCTATTGAAAAGGACATGCAGCTCCTTGAACAAAGCGGAACCCGATTTAAGCTAATGGACGTCGAACAATGTATTGAACAAGAGCCAGGGCTTGCACTTGTGAAAGACAAACTGGTTGGTGGCTTGCATCTACCTGATGACGAAACGGGCGATTGCCATCAATTTTGCCAACAACTAACGGAGCTTGCTAAGGCACACGGTGTCCGATTTGAGTTCGATACTGAAGTAAGCAATTGGGTTACAGTAGGTAAAAAGATCATAGGTGTCCAAACGAACCGAGGACAATTTAAAGCAGACCAATATGTGGTGGCCTCTGGCAGCTACTCTACAGCGCTACTCAAGCAACTCGATATTGATATTCCGGTCTACCCTGTCAAAGGCTATTCACTCACCATCCCGATGGAAGATGAACACTTCTCTCCTCGATCTACTGTGATGGATGAAACCTATAAAGTCGCTATGACTCGATTTGATGACCGAATTCGCGTAGCTGGCACCGCAGAATTAGCAGGGTTTGATGCTTCCCTTCCACAAAAGCGCAAAAACACCATCGAAATGGTCATCCGTGATCTTTTTCCTCGTTGTGGTGACTTCAGCCAAGCTGAGTTTTGGAGCGGCTTTAGGCCAATGACGCCTGATGGCACACCAATTATCGGCGCGACTAAATACGATAACCTTTTTACTAACACCGGACACGGAACTCTGGGCTGGACGATGGCTTGTGGTTCAGGTCAATTGCTAGCAAGCGTAATTAAAGGTGAAAAAACAAAAGTGATGGATAATGCGGAGCTTAACCTTTGTCGTTACGCCTGAGGACATGACTGAACAAAAAATAGGCAGACACTTACTCCACAAAACGCATAACCACTGGCATTTTTAACTCATCAAAATCGCAGCACATTTAAATGACAATGTGCTGCATAATTAATCATCAGGCAAATCTTCTACCTAAAAGGAGCAAATAAGCAACAAGAACCAAATTTTAACAACTACTCTCCATTCTGTGTTCATCATCACGCTACAAAGGATTTGTAGCTAAAAAAGTTAACAATTGCATTACATAAAGGGTAATGTATTGTGTGAAAAACAACCACAAACACAACTAACAGGGAAAATACTCATGCAGTCATTAGTTGATTTTCTGAATGGAATTATTTGGAGCCCGGTACTGATCTATTTGTGCCTTGGCGCAGGTTTGTTCTATTCAATCATGACGCGTTTTGTACAAATTCGTCACTTCTTTGAGATGTGGCGCTTATTACTTTCAGGGAAGAGTTCAACAAAAGGGATATCATCATTTCAGGCACTTGCCGTTTCACTGTCTGGCCGTGTAGGTACAGGTAACATTGCTGGTGTTGCTGCTGCTATCGGTTTCGGTGGCCCAGGCGCCGTATTCTGGATGTGGGTCGTAGCCTTCTTTGGCGCTGCAACCGCATACGCAGAATCAACACTTGCACAAATTTATAAAGAAGAAGACGAAGGCGAGTTCCGTGGTGGCCCTGCTTACTATATTGAGAAAGCAATGGGACAAAAATGGTACGCTTGGATCTTTGCTATCGCGACCATCTTTGCTTGTGGTGTCCTACTTCCTGGCGTTCAATCGAACAGTATCGGTAACGCAGTAGAAGCCGCATTTGGCTCAGGTGACATGATTGAAACCGCTATTGGTACCTTCAGTTTTGCTAAAATTTTCACTGGTACGGTTGTTTGTGTCATTTTGGCTTTCATCATTTTTGGTGGCGTAAAGCGTATCGCGAACTTTACCCAAGTCGTTGTGCCATTTATGGCGTTAGCTTACATCATTACTGCGTTTGTCATCATCCTTCTAAACATTGGTGAGGTTCCACGCATTTTCGGCATGATCATTGGTGACGCGTTCACACCAATGGCAGGCGTTGGTGCAGCAATCGGCTGGGGTGTAAAACGTGGTGTCTACTCCAACGAAGCAGGTCAAGGTACTGGTCCTCACGCAGCAGCAGCAGCGAGTGTTGATCACCCAGCTCAGCAAGGTCTTGTTCAATCTTTCTCTATTTACATCGATACACTACTTGTGTGTTCAGCAACCGCGTTCATGATTCTTATCACTGGCGCGTACAACGTAAATGGTGCGATTGAAGGTACATTCCTGGTTCAAAACCTACCAGCGGATATTGGTGCAAATGGTCCTGTGTTTACACAGATGGCGATCGAAAGCGCACTACCTGGCGTGGGTAAACCATTCATCGCAATCGCTCTATTCTTCTTCGCGTTTACGACCATTCTGGCTTACTACTACATTGCAGAAACGAACATTGCTTACATTCGTCGTACGTTCAAAGTAAATGGACTGATGTTTATTCTGAAAGTCATCATTATTTCATCCGTGTTCTACGGAACCGTGAAAACCGCCAACTTAGCATGGGCGATGGGTGATGTAGGCGTAGGACTGATGGCGTGGCTAAACATCATCGGTATTTTGATCATCTTCTTTATGTCGAAGCCTGCACTCAAAGCACTGAACGACTACGAAGAGCAACAAAAACGTGGTGTGACCGATTTTACATTTAACCCTGTTGCACTGGGCATTAAAGGCGCAGATTACTGGGAAGATAAGTACCGACGTAAAACGGGTAAAGCACCAACGGCAGACAGCAATAGCGCAGAAACTGTTGAGCAACCATCAACATAGCGTTATCACATAAATAAGAAAAAGCAGTGGTCCGATTGAGGACATAAAAAAGGGGGATTAACCAATGGTTAATCCCCCTTTCTTCATTATGAGTAGCAGCTTAGGCGATAACCGCTTCAACTTTACGAGCGATTTTTGCTTTACCTACAGGTAACACTTCACGACCAAATTCGTTGTTCAGTACTTGTGCCATTGCGAAGTAAATTGCACTTGCGCCACAGAAGATACCCTCGAAGCCAGCGATAGCACCGATCACTTCGCTACCAGTGAAATCACGAGCAGCAAGCAAGAAGAACAGGATAGTTAGAGAGCCAAATACCACTTGCTTCGCTGTTGGGTAACATAGAGAACCAATGAACATGAAACCAGTGAAGATGCCCCAAAGCGCTAGGTACCAACCCATAAAGCTTGCAGGGCTTGCAGGAAGACCCATGTGAGGCATTACGATTAGACCAACCAATGTTAGCCAAAATAGACCGTAAGAAGTAAACGCAGTTGTGCCGAATGTATCACCGCGTTTAAAGCACATGATGCCAACGATTACTTGGCTAAGGCCACCGTAAAAGATGCCCATCGCTAGAATCATAGAGTCAATTGGGAAAAATCCTGCATTATGAATATTGAGCAGAATAGTGGTCATACCGAAACCCATAAGACCTAGCGGTGCTGGGTTAGCCAGTTTTGTCGACATGTACAAATACCTTTTTTCAAAAATGTTGATAAAAAATGCGCGCGAATTTTAATGGGCTCCAGAACAAAAGAGAAAAGCTGTTATTGAAAACTTAGATTCCATAAATAAACCACTACATATATAAAAAAAGACCCTGCAAAAAAGCAGAGTCTTTATAGATGGTTAGGTTGTTTTTTACTCGATCACTGACAAGAAATCTCGTCCCAGAACCAGTTGCTTTGCGTTGGGCTTTCCCACACTCCTGAGCCATTTTTCGCAACAAAACATTTGTTTTGGTACGTCACTTTATCGCCGTTAGCGACTTGCGTTACACCCGGCTCCCACTGAATAAAATTGCCTGTCACTGGTGGTTCTGGCTCGGTTACTGGCGGCTCTGGCTCAGTCACCGGTGGTTCAGGTTCCGTTGTAGGCGGCTCCGTAGGAGTGCCTGAAACCAGCTTCCAAGGGTCTCCTTTCGTTGGCTCATTACCTTGTGACCACCATTTCGCTTCGTAAACAGCACCTTGGTAAGAAACTTGATCACCCGTGTTATATACTTTGCCAGAATCCCAAGCTGCCACACCACCTACAGGCGGATCGACCGGATCCACTGGGTCTAACTTGTCAACTACACGAACTTCTGGCCAACCCGCATGAGATTGGTAGAAGTTAGTTACACATTTCTCATAATCACCCGCAACTAGCGCAGAGTAAGCCGTTTGGAAACCAACAAGTTCACATTCAAAAGAGTGGCCTCCCGGACGATCTGAGTAGTATTTCCAGTTTCCATCCCAGTTGGTGTACAACACGTCTGTCGCACCATTCAGATTTAAGCTACCGTAAGGCGTCTGCTGCCAACAGGTATTGGTCTCATCGGCTTCAATTGGAATTTGATAATGGGCGGCAAGACCTTCCCAATAACGAATACGGTTAACAGGTTGACCTTTATCCTTGTTTTGCTCACCACACTCAATACCACCATTGATCACGTTGATGGTGGTACCAAAGCCGTAACCAATGCCAGCATCAAGCTCACGCTGTGAAGGCACCCAAGTACGGTCAATCACATGTAGCATTGCAGGTTTCGGTGCTTGTGGGGTTAGGAAGAACCAGATAGCCGATGCTAAGTTCAGCCACGAATCCGCAACCAAGCCTGGATTTTTTAGCAATACAGATGCATCACCATCAAACATCACTTCAGAGAACGCGCCATAGTTAAAATGGTAAGAAAGCTGTTTTGCACCACGTCCAAAGTAACCTTGTCCAGGTTCACATGGCCAGCGTTTGTTTTGCCAGTCATTTTGACCACAACCTGTTGTGTAACCTTCTTGCCCTTCAGACCATCCCATTTCTCGCACATGAACCAAAGCTTGCTGCCACTCTTCCAACCCTAGCGGATTATCCGATACGTTATCGATCGAAATATGGCCACCGGTTTCTTGTGCAAAGTGAGCAAACGCTGTCATGATCGATTTTTTACAAATTGCATCCGAATCACGACCGTCTGTGTACTCACCACAGAATGCAGGGAACTTACCAATTGCACGTAGGAAACGCGTGTAAGTGTATTCAGGTGCCGCCATTTGAGTCAGGAAGTCCCACTCACTTTCGGGGAATACACGCTCTACACGCTTCACGTTTTCTGGGTTGGTTGTCGCCCCTGGAACAATCGCTTCAACTACTGAGTTCGGGCGTGTCTCTAATGCTTGTGACCAAATGGCATACATAGGATCAGAAGTTTTGCTTTGCTCTACGGCTTGAACGTCACCACGAGCAATAACATAACCATTCGGATTTTGCGGATCGGGCTGAATATTCATACTCGCATTCACTTGTGCTGCTAAGACACAACTCAATGCAAGAGGAAGATGTTTGAGTGCAAACATGTCTAGTCTCCGGATTTCAACAATACAATATACGAGGAATAACTAGACATATAGTGGATCATATATACGAAACACCGAGCCAAGTACGTTGATTCTGCGAGACAAAATGAATAAATAGGTCCTCACACACATTTTGTCACAAGAAAAATGTTACCTTGACTCAAAAGAAAAGCGGAGACCCTGTGAGCCTCCGCTTTGTGATGTTTCTCTCTTTATTGATCTGCCGAAACCACCTCTAGCTTCGCGGTTGACTTTTGTTTAGACAGCACAAAATAAACCACACACTGAGAAATAATTGCGGCAAGCACAATCACTGGTGAGGCGTTGATTCCAGCTAAAAGAAAACACCCCAATGCGATCATTCCATTGAGTAATGCGTAAGGTAATTGTGTACGGAAGTGCTCATACTGTTCACACCCCGCTCCTGTCGACGACAAAATCGTAGTTTCAGAGATGGGAGAACAGTGATCGCCAAACAAGCCACCAGATAATACCGCACCAATACAAACCAACAGTGGTGCATCAATCGCGACGGCAGTTGGGATCACTAATGGCATCATGATGGCAAACGTCCCCCAAGATGATCCCGTAGCGAACGAGATAATACCGGCCAGTAAAAACGCAACCGCTGGCAATAACCAGTAAGGGAAACCGGCTTGAGCTTGTTCAGCAATGTATGCAGCTGCACCTAATTCTTTCCCAACCGAGCTAAGCGCCCAAGCCAATACCAGAATCACCGCCACTGACATCATGTTTGACATCCCTTTCAGATAAACCTGAATACCATCCGAAAGCTTTCTTACGCCATAAAACGCCATCAGCGCAATTAAAGTGAAGGCCGCGAAGAAATATGCAGAAGAAAGTGCAGCCCTAAACGTTGATCCTGCCACTTTTTGAAATGGAAAACCGTGTGGCACGAGGATGGTACATAGAACCACCAGCATAACGAGCAAAGGTGCCCATACAAAACTAGATTTTGCATTTTTATGCGTAAACACATTCATGGACTCCTGCACTTTCCCAAAGTCGGAGCCCTGCTCTGCTAGTTGCTCAGCCTTCGCCATCGGTCCGAAATCTAATTTGAAGAAAGAGACAATCGGCACAATCGCGATCGCAAGAAAGGCGTAAAACTGATACGGGATCGCACCAATGAAAGCATCCCAATCACTCATACTGACATTCAGGGCAGTAAACTCTTTTTGAATCAATCCCATGATGTAAACGCCCCATCCGATAAAAGGGATCAAGATTGCGACGGGAGAGGAAGTAGAGTCGATAATAAAAGCTAATTTTTGGCGTGATACTTTTAACTTATCAAATAAAGGGCGAAAAACAGGGCCAACAATCAGTGGTGTACCAAGGTCTGAGAAGAAAATAACCACACCACCGAACCATGCGGACAGTTGAGCTTGGCATTTACTCGCAACCCATTGAGTAACCTTTTTAGCAAACGCCACACCACCGCCAGATTTCTCCATCAAGGCAACAAAGCCACCAATAAAGACCAAGAGCAAAATGACGCCCGCATTGTAGCTGTCAGTTAATTGCGGCAGTAGATAGCTTTTCATCAATGCACTAAACGAGTCTAGTGGCCCTTTTTCGACAAATGTCCCTTCGAGCATAGCGACACCACTCACCACACCGGCGAATAAACCAACAACGACATTTCTTGTGGTCAGCGCGAGGAAAAGAGTAATAAGGATGGGAATGAGAGAGGTAACGTCAGCCTGTTCCATAGCAATACCATTTATGATAATCAAACAATTAAAATGAATATATATTTAATTTAACCGCATGTATATATCTCTCACGAAAAAGTTGAGCCTCCTCTTCACAAACTTGAAGTACAAAAAAACCAGCCCGAAGGCTGGTTCTTATAAACTCAACTGTCTAGAGGAAAATTATTCCCACTCGATAGTCGCTGGTGGCTTACCTGAAATGTCGTAAACAACACGAGAAATGCCATCAACTTCGTTGATAATACGGTTAGAAACCTTACCTAGGAAGTCATATGGTAGGTGTGCCCAATGAGCAGTCATGAAGTCGATAGTTTCTACCGCACGTAGAGACACAACCCAATCGTACTTACGACCATCGCCCATTACACCAACAGAACGTACAGGTAGGAATACCGTGAACGCTTGAGATACTTTGTTGTATAGATCAGCTGCGTGCAGTTCTTCAATAAAGATAGCATCAGCACGGCGTAGCAAGTCACAGTACTCTTTCTTGATTTCACCAAGAACACGAACACCTAGACCAGGACCTGGGAATGGGTGGCGGTAAAGCATGTTGTAAGGCAGGCCTAATTCTAGACCAATCTTACGAACTTCATCTTTGAACAGCTCACGTAGTGGCTCAACAAGACCCATTTCCATGTCATCTGGAAGACCGCCCACGTTGTGGTGCGATTTGATCACGTGCGCTTTACCAGTCTTAGATGCAGCTGACTCGATTACATCAGGATAAATCGTACCTTGAGCTAGCCATTTCGCGTTTTTCAGCTTCTTAGACTCTTCATCGAATACATCTACGAATACGTGACCGATAGTCTTACGCTTCTCTTCTGGGTCAGACTTGCCTTCAAGTGCTTTGAGGAAGCGTTCTTCAGCGTCAACTTTGATGATGTTCAAACCAAATTGGTCGCCGAACATATCCATTACTTGTTGACCTTCGTTTAGACGCAGTAGACCGTTATCAACAAATACACACGTTAGCTTGTCGCCGATTGCACGGTGAACCAGCATCGCAACTACCGATGAATCAACACCACCAGATAGACCTAGGATAACTTCGTCGTCACCCACTTGCTCTTTAATGCGAGCAACCGCGTCTTCGATGATAGATTCCGAAGTCCATAGACGCTCACAGCCACATACGCCAAGAACAAAGTTCTCAAGCATTTGTAGGCCACCTTTTGTGTGTGTCACTTCTGGGTGGAACTGAACACCGTAGTATTTCTTCTCTTCGTTCGCCATCGCAGCGTAAGGACAAGTGTCTGTCTCACCAACTTTTACGAAATCGGCTGGGATCTCTACTACTTTGTCGCCATGGCTCATCCAAACGTCTTGAGTTGCTTCAAGATCTTTAAATAGAGCACATTCACCAGAAACTTTAACCTGAGCGTAGCCAAACTCACGTTCGTTAGAGCCCGCCACTTTGCCTCCTAGCTGTTCCGCCATGGTTTGCATGCCGTAACATACGCCAAGCAAAGGAACACCAGAATCAAACACATATTGAGGCGCGCGTGGAGAGTTCTCTTCCGTTACGCTTTCTGGACCGCCAGATAGGATAATGCCATCTGGGTTGAATTCGCGAATATCCGCTTCTTCTACATCCCAGCTCCATAGTTCACAGTAAACGCCGATTTCACGTACGCGGCGTGCTACTAATTGAGTGTACTGAGAACCGAAGTCCAAGATCAGAATACGTTGGTCATGGATATTTTTAGTCATTTTGAGCAGTCTTTTTAAGGCTAAGTGATTAAAACCGAGGCGAGTGTACTCGCCTCTTCTTAATGCTTCAAGGAAAAAGCAAACGTTTCCGTTGGGTAATTAGTTCCCTAGACGGTAGTTCGGCGCTTCCTTAGTAATTTGAACATCGTGTACGTGAGATTCTTGCATACCTGCACCAGAGATACGTACAAATTCAGCTTTCGTACGCATATCTTCGATAGTTGCAGAACCAGTTAGACCCATGCTTGAACGTAGACCACCCATTTGTTGGTGTACGATCTCTTTTAGACGGCCTTTGTATGCGATACGACCTTCAATACCTTCTGGTACTAGCTTGTCCGCTGCGTTGTCAGACTGGAAGTAACGGTCAGAAGAACCTTGAGACATAGCACCAAGAGAACCCATGCCGCGGTAAGACTTGTAAGAACGGCCATTGTATAGAATCACTTCACCCGGCGCTTCTTCAGTACCAGCAAACATAGAACCAACCATCACACATGATGCGCCAGCTACGATTGCTTTACAGATATCACCTGAGAAACGGATACCACCGTCAGCAATAACCGGAATACCATAATCATTAGCCACTTCTGCCGCATCTGCGATTGCAGTGATTTGTGGAACTCCTACACCCGTTACAATACGAGTTGTACAGATAGAACCAGGGCCGATACCAACTTTCACTGCGCTTACGCCAGCTTCGATTAGTGCTTTAGCACCAGCACCTGTTGCTACGTTACCACCGATGATGTCTAGATCTGGGTAAGCTGCACGTGTTTCGCGAATGCGGTTTAGAACACCTTCAGAATGTCCGTGTGAAGAGTCGATAAGTAGAACGTCAACGCCTGCTTCAACTAGAGCAGCAACACGCTCTTCGTTACCAGCGCCAGCACCAACGGCTGCGCCAACACGTAGGCGACCACGCTCATCTTTACATGCGTTTGGTTTACGTTCTGCTTTGTGGAAGTCTTTCGCAGTAATCATACCGGTTAGTTGGAACTCATCATTCACAACCAATACTTTCTCTACACGAGCTTCGTGCATTTTCTCTTGCACTTCTTCTCGTGTTGCACCTTCTTTAACTGCTGCCAACTTCTCTTTTGGCGTCATTACTGAAGATACTTTCTTAGAAAGGTCCGTCACAAAACGAACGTCACGACCAGTGATAATACCAACAAGCTCATTGCTCTCAGTGACAACAGGGAAACCTGCAAAACCATGTTTTTCAGTGAGTGCAACAACATCAGCGATGGTCGCGTCAGGGTTTACAGTAACCGCGTCAGTCACCATACCAGCTTCGAACTTCTTAACTTTACGAACTTCGGCTGCCTGCTGCTCAATAGACATGTTCTTGTGGATAAAGCCAATGCCACCCTCTTGCGCTAGCGCAATCGCTAGACGAGCTTCAGTAACAGTGTCCATAGACGCTGAAATCATTGGGATGTTTAGGGTGATGTTCTTAGTCAACTGAGTGCGAAGATCAGCTGTGTTTGGGAGAACGGTGGAGTGAGCTGGCACGAGTAGTACGTCATCGAATGTCAGCGCTTCTTTGGCAATTCTTAGCATTTGCAATATCTCACAATTAGAGGAGTAAAAAGACAATCCAATCTCATCGTTTCGCATAATGAGGGTAACCAGTTTTAGGTTGTTGGCTACATTTGGATTAGATATTGCGGAGGGATTATACGGTTAACGCAATCGCTTGACCACAAGTTTTTTAATTTTTTTCTTGCAATTACCCCTTTGATATGTATTATATTGCCGCTAATTTCCATACTCACGTCTAAGAGATTAGCTGTGCTCTCCAAGACCAATCAAAACATCTTTACTGTTTCTCGTCTCAACGCAGAAGTTCGTTTACTCCTTGAAAACGAAATGGGGATCGTTTGGCTCGTCGGAGAGATATCCAACTTTTCAGCTCCTGTCTCTGGTCACTGGTACCTCACTCTTAAAGACTCTCGCGCTCAAGTTAAATGTGCCATGTTTCGTGGTAACAATCGCCGCGTTACTTTCAAGCCCGCTAACGGTAATCAAGTTCTAGTAAAAGCTCGTCTTTCTCTTTATGAGCCTCGCGGTGACTACCAATTGATCATCGAAAGCATGCAACCGGAAGGTGACGGCCGTCTTCAGCAAGAGTTTGAAGAGCTGAAAATGAAGCTTGCAGCAGAAGGGTTGTTCGCGCAAATCAATAAGCAATCTTTGCCTGAGCACCCTAAACGTGTTGGCGTCATCACATCGAAAACTGGTGCCGCGCTTTACGATATCTTAGACGTATTGAAACGTCGTGATCCTTCCCTACCTGTTGTGATTTATCCGACAGTGGTACAAGGTGAGGACGCAGCCATTCAAATTGCACAAGCCATTGGTCGCGCTAACAGCCGTGATGAATGTGATGTGCTAATTGTGGGCCGAGGTGGTGGTTCATTAGAAGACTTATGGTGCTTTAACAACGAGATATTAGCTCGCACGATTGCAGCAAGCCAAATTCCTATTATTAGCGCCGTTGGACATGAAGTTGACGTGACAATAGCTGATTTTGTCGCCGACGTACGCGCGCCTACTCCATCAGCAGCCGCTGAGCTAGTAAGCCGTGATAACAGCCACAAAGATCAAGCTTTAGTTACCCGCCAGCATAAGTTAGCGAGCGCGATGCGTTACTACCTAGCACAACAAAAGCAGCAATCTGCTCAATTAGTGCACCGTCTAGAGAGACAGCACCCAAGCTATCGCTTGCAACGTCAGACGCAACAGTTAGATGAGTTGGACATGCGCTTAAAGCGAGCGATGAGTCGTTTTATTGCCTTGCGTCAACAGCGAATCGAGCGTCAACATTATCGGCTGCAATTAAATTCTCCTGTAACACGCCTTGCCGAGCAGAAGTCGAAGCTAGAACGTGTTGAGCAAAAGCTCATGGATGCAATGGATCGCAAATTACTGACTATGCGCCATCAACTCGCGATTGCCGCAGAAAAGTTAGACACCGTCAGCCCACTAGCGACATTGAAACGAGGTTACTCAATTACTCAAACTGAGCAAGGTAAAGTGATTACTCAATCTTCAGATGTAAAATCGGGAGATGTATTGATTACTCGATTAGCCGAAGGCGACGTTCGCTCTACCGTTAACTGAATACAAACTCTGGTTAACTGATTTTCTGGAACTCAAATCGGACACGTGATTTTGACTTGAGTTCATTACACACATTGCAAAAGTAACTCGCAGCACCGCATGCTTGCAGCTTCTCCAGCTCCGCCTCACAATCAGGGCAAAAACCTACTTTTTTAAAATCCGATTCACACTGTTCACAATGGTATTGTCCTGTCCATTCCAGTTCGACATTGCAAGTCGGGCAAATGTTCTGCTGCATATCCCGTTCCTCTCTCTAAACTAAGCAATTTCGAGTAACGCATGCTACTCAAAATAACGAACAAGTATGTTGATCTTCATCACCGCCCTAACAAGTTTCACGAGGCGATAACCATACTTGATACGTAGGATCTTATACTGATCGTCTGATATTTACTCCTTGATCAGCGATCACCCCTTAAAAGAATATTTATATAACCACACACCGAAAGCATAAGTTACATATTCTGCATTCCAATTTAAGGAAGAATAAAAAACCTTATAGTAATTTAATTAAACGAAAAATTAGAATTTAATAAAAAGATCTTATTCAGAAAGCAGTGTTTACATTGGTGTGCATTTCGATAGTTTGAGCGTCGAGCTCAACGAGTTTAACTTGGATAAAAGCAAACTCATTTAAATGGCTCGCATGCGTTCCACCACAAGGGATTACCGCTAATTGACCTTCCCCTAAATCGCACTTCCAATAGCGAGAATCCGTTAATCTATCGCCGTGGCATTCCATGGTGATCATCGCATCTCTTTGAAGCCATTCAACCAGTTGGCCATTCACTTTTTCTGCAATCGCCTGGAGGTCATTCAGCATATCTGCACTGTTTAATCCTCTTTTACGGAGTGTTTTGCCTAAACGGTACGTATCGAGGCACTTGTCTGGAGTGACATAACTAGTAACTTGCGCATAGCTATTAAAGTCATAATAACCATGTGGGTCTTTGCGGTCTGCGTCTTTTCGCCAATAGTCTTCCGATAGTACTTTATTCAACGCCAAATACGCTAAGTGTCCTGCAGTGTGGCCTCGACTCACAGCATTTTGATAGTCTTTATCTACCGCTAATGTTACCAAGTCATTAATTGCAAATGATTCCGTACGTGATAAAACATGCACGACGACAAACACCCAACCTTCAGCATCACGCTTTACAGGGATGTCACTACCCACATACAAAGCACCACTCTCCTGCTCCACTGCTCCAACTTGGCAATCTACTACGTCATGCTCAGACCCATTCACCTTCAACGTTCCTTTATCTGCAGGGTGATCCGGCCATATGTGACTAACGGGATGGAACGGCGTGACATCTGTAATAACGTAAGTCACTTCTTCCGTAGATTGAACGAGCTGTATTTGTGCTTCTAATTGCCATGTTTGATGACAAAAACGAGTCTTTGTTGCTGTGATAGTCATTTTTACGATTACTTTTGATAAAAAAATACCCAAGTAGAAACTTGGGTATTCGAATTTCATTATTTATTGCGGTTTTTCACCATCGACATCATACGCTTACGTTTACGCTCTTGTGATAGCGTAAGCTTATTCGTACGGTTCTCGTATGGGTTATCACTGTTGTGGAAGTTAATGCGAATCGGTGTTCCCATAATTTCCAGAGACTTACGGAAGTAGTTCATCAGATAACGTTTATACGAATCTGGCAATTCACGAACCATGTTACCGTGGATAACAACGATCGGTGGGTTGTAACCACCTGCGTGTGCGTACTTGAGTTTGATACGACGACCACGAACCATTGGCGGCTGGTGATCATCCACTGCCATCTTCATGATACGCGTCAGTACTGACGTACCCACGCGCGTTGTCGCCGAGTTATATGCTTCTTGGATAGATTCAAACAAGTGACCAACGCCAGTACCGTGCAGCGCAGAGATAAAGTGGATACGCGCGAAGTCGACGAATCCTAGACGGCGGTCCAGTTCTTTCTTCACGCTTTCTTTCACGTCACTGTCTAGACCATCCCACTTGTTAACGGCGATGACAATTGAGCGGCCAGCATTCAGTGCAAAACCAAGCAAGCTTAGGTCTTGGTCTGAAATATTTTCACGTGCATCAATCACCAGTAGAACGACGTTTGCATCTTCTACCGCTTTCAGCGTCTTAACAACAGAGAACTTTTCAACCGTTTCATTGATACGACCACGACGACGAACACCTGCGGTGTCAATTAGTACGTATTCGCGTCCATCACGTTCCATCGGGATGTAGATAGAATCGCGCGTTGTACCTGGCATATCGTATACAACTACACGTTCTTCACCCAGAATACGGTTAGTCAGTGTCGATTTACCTACGTTAGGACGACCGATGATCGCCAACTTAATCGGCTGCTCTTGAAGGCGCTTGAATTCAGCTTCTGCGTCTTCTTCAGTGTAATCTTCAACAAGAGGCTCTTCGTCTTCGAATCCAGTCAGGTCTTCAATCTCACCGTCTTCAGATTCACTTGTTAATAGATCATCAAAGAATGGAGATAAAGCACGCTCAAGCAAAGCGGTCACACCACGGCCATGAGCAGCCGCAATCTGGTACATATCATCCACTCCGAGCTGCCAAAAATCAGCACACGCCGCATCGGCATCAATACCATCGATTTTGTTTACTACCAGCATCGCTGGCTTTTCAATTTTACGCAGATGCGCAGCAATTGCTTCATCTGAAGGTGTCAGACCAGCACGACCGTCAACAAGGAACAATACAACATCAGCCTCATCAATCGCGGCTAATGACTGTTCTGCCATCTTTGTTTCCACGCCTTCTTCTGTGCCATCGATACCACCAGTATCAATCACAATGAATTCGTGCTCTTCACCAAGTCTCGCCTGGCCATATTTACGGTCTCGCGTTAGGCCTGGAAAGTCCGCAACCAACGCGTCACGAGTGCGAGTCAATCGGTTAAATAGTGTAGATTTACCTACGTTCGGACGCCCTACTAGAGCTACAACAGGTACCATAACAACCTCTACAATAATCTTTCTTCTGTAGTTATAGGTAACGACTTGCTCGATGCCAAATCAAACCAGCTTTTTACCTATAACCACGTCAGGGTTAATAAATTCAAACAACAAAACGGCTCCTAGCTGTCACCAGCCAGGAGCCGAATGTGAATTATATCACGATATTATTCGTTAATGGTTAGTTTCTTTACATCGCCGTTGCGAGTTGTAATCACATAACCATCCGACAATAACGTCGGGCCAACAGCCAAGCCGCTATCATCGACAAACTGCTGCGCAACAAATTCGCCCGTTGAACGATCCATCCAGTGAAGGTAACCAAGCGTGTCACCGACAACGAGATAATTGCCAACAATAACTGGCGCTGTAAGTTGTCGGTGCTCAAGCAAGCTGTTTTCCCACAACTCAGTTCCGCTTCGTGAATCAACGGCAACAACATGATCTTTTTCCGTTATCACAAAGATGCGACTACCATCTGTAGAAATGTCTGTCGCAGATGAGTAATTACGCTTCCAAATCGGGTTCGCTGAACGCAAGTCAATAGCGATAAGTGGGCCATTGTATCCAATGGTGAAAAGAGTACCGCCTAGCACAATTGGCGATGAATCAACGTCAACCAAACGATCAATTTCTGTCGCGCCTTTTGGCGTACCAACAGGCTGTTGCCAAATCAACTGACCACGCTCAACGATAGCAGCTGCGAGTCGGCCATTTGCCGTTCCCCAAAATACACCGCCACCAATTGCAGTCGGAGTACTGTCGCCACGTAAAGTTAAGTTCGGCACTTCTGTACTCAATGCCCAGCGTTGCTCACCTGTACTCTCATTAAGGGCAATCAACATGCCTCGGCTAGTATTGATGATAATAAGGCCTGAATCTGCAACTGGCTTCGCCAGTACCTCACCACCAACTTTGACACGCCAAACAATTTCACCTGTTTCTTGGTCAAGAGAGATGACTTCACCATTCTCAGAGCCAATGTAAAGGTTTCCGTATGCCGCTGTGATACCACCAGAGAGACGAGCAATGACATCTTCTTCTAGGTCCGTTTGCCAACGTTGTTTACCGTTTTCAGGATCCAGCGCTTTTACTAAGCCATCACGACTTGCCACGAACAATGTATCATTCGCAAATACAGGGGATAGTTTTGAAAAGTAATGACCAACACCATCGCCAACCGATGTGCTCCACTCACTACTGGTTGTAAACTGACTGTCTACCTGAGGTAGTGGCGCCATTACAATGGTGTCTTTCTCACCTGCACAACCGACAAGTACTCCCATTGTTAACGCCCCTAGCAAGGCTTTCTTAAAGACTCTTTTCATCCAATGCGGTCCTTATTTCGCCAGATCGTCCAATTTCATTTGTAGTGTCGGGCTTGCATCTGCCGCTTGCTGAGCTTCAGTATACGCAGCGTACGCAGCATCTTTGTCACCTTGGCGAATCGCAATATCGCCACGAAGTTCAGCAATACGACCTGTCCATGCTGTATCAGTGACGTTACTTAGCTCTGCCGTTGCAGCGTCGAAGTTACCCATTTCCGTCTCAATACGCGCAATGCGGTAACTAATCAATGGTAACAACGCAGCATCTTGAGTGTTGCTTTGCGCCCACTTCAGTTGCTCCAATGCAGCAGAAAGGTCTTGAGCTTCAACTTGTGCTTTAGCAAGTTGTAGCGCAGCCAATACTGAATATTCTTTTACTTCATTTGACTCAATGAAAGCTTTCACGTCAGCTTGAGCATCAGTGCCTTTGTCTTGCAAAGCATTCATTGCTGTCGTGTAGCTTTGAGAAGCTGCTTCACTCGCCTGAATCACAGAATCCTGGTAGTAACGCCAGCCGAATAGACCACCTAAACCAACAACCGCACCGATGATGACGGCTTTGCCGTTTTCCTTCCACCAGTCTTTAATGGCTTCAACTTGTTGTTCTTCAGTATCGTAAAGTTCCACTTCCTGTCCTCTTAAAACATGTAAATGGCAGCTTAGCTGCCATTGTTCCTATTTCGTTTAAAGGCTCCACATTTGGGAGCCTTAGCTTACGAACTAGGATGTAATTTTGTTAGATTACTAAAAGACTTAAATCAGTGCTGCGATCTTTTCTGCAACTTCTGCTTGGTTGTAAGTCTCTTGCTCACCACCAGCTAAGTCTTTCAGTACTACGGTATTATCCGCAACTTCGTTTTCGCCCAGAACCAATGCTACAACAGCACCAACTTTGTCTGCGCGTTTAAACTGTTTCTTGAAGTTACCGCCACCGAAGTGATTCATCACACGAACGCCTGGAACAGACTCGCGAAGCTGTTCTGCTAGCTTCATTCCTGCCATCATGGTGCCTTCACCCGCTGTGACTACGTACACGTCAACACTGCGACGAACGTCTGTCAGTTCCAACGTTTCTAGCATCAGTACTAGACGCTCTAGGCCCATTGCAAAGCCAACCGCTGGTGTTGGTTTACCACCTAATTGCTCTACAAGGCCATCGTAACGACCACCGCCACATACAGTGCCTTGAGCACCTAGGCTCTCAGTGATCCACTCAAATACCGTGCGATTGTAGTAATCCAGACCACGAACTAGACGTTCGTTAACTGTGTATTTGATACCTGCGGCGTCTAAAAGTTCACATAGACCTGCGAAGTGTGCTTTAGACTCTTCACCCAAGTAATCTGAAAGGCGAGGTGCATCACCTAAAATAGCTTGAACGTCTGGGTTCTTCGTATCCAGAACACGCAGTGGATTCGTGTGCATGCGACGCTTACAATCTTCGTCTAGCACATCAATATGTTGCTCAAGGAATGCAACCAGTGCAGTACGGTAGTCTGCGCGGTCTTCTTGAGAACCGATAGAGTTCAGCTCAAGACGGACATGCTCATTGATACCTAGCTCACGCCATAGACGCGCCGTCATCATGATAAGCTCTGCATCAACATCTGGACCATTTAGACCAAACACCTCAACACCACACTGGTGGAATTGACGGTAACGACCTTTCTGCGGACGTTCATGGCGGAACATAGGCCCCATGTACCACAGACGCTGTTCATCACGGTTGATAAGGCTGTTTTGAATACATGAACGTACACAACCCGCCGTACCTTCAGGGCGAAGTGTTAGGCTGTCGCCGTTACGGTCATCAAAGGTGTACATTTCTTTTGAAACGACGTCTGTTTCTTCACCAACAGCGCGGCTGAATAGGTTTGTTTCTTCAACGATTGGCATGCGCACTTCGTTATAACCGTATGCGCTAATTACATTTTTCACTGTGTTTTCTAGTTTTTGCCACAGTGGCGACTGAGTTGGGAGGCAATCGTTCATGCCTCGAATTGCTTGAATTGTTTTTGCCACAATACTTACCGTAATTCTCGTTGAGATTAATCTTGTACTTTAACTTCGATGCGGTTTTCGCCATTCATCATAGCTGCTTTCGCACGGATCTTAGCTTCTAGCTTATTCACAAGGTCATCGTTATCAAAGCGCTCTTTCTGGCGTTTACCATCTTCGTAGAATGCGCTCTTCTTGTTACTACCTGCTAGACCTAAGTGAGAAACTTCTGCTTCACCAGGGCCGTTTACCACACAACCGATGATAGACACATCCATTGGCGTGATGATGTCTTCTAAACGTTGCTCCAGTGCATTCACCGTACCAATCACATCGAATTCTTGGCGTGAGCAGCTTGGGCACGCAATAAAGTTGATGCCTCGAGAGCGAATGCGCAGAGATTTAAGGATGTCGAAACCGACTTTGATTTCTTCAACTGGATCGGCAGCCAAAGAGATACGCAGCGTATCGCCTATCCCTTCAGATAACAGCATACCTAAGCCAACAGATGACTTAACAGCGCCAGCTCGAGCACCACCCGCCTCTGTGATACCTAAATGAAGAGGCTGATCGATTTTCTTCGCCAGCAGACGATATGAATCCACCGCAAGAAAAACGTCTGAAGCTTTCACGCTAACTTTAAATTGGTCAAAGTTAAGACGATCGAGATGATCTACGTGACGCATCGCCGATTCAACCAAGGCTTCTGGCGTAGGCTCACCGTATTTCATCTGTAGATCTTTTTCCAAAGATCCACCATTGACACCAATACGGATCGGGATATTTTTATCGCGAGCGCAATCAACAACAGCGCGAATGCGCTCTTCATTGCCGATGTTACCTGGGTTGATACGTAAACAGTCAACTCCGTACTCCGCCACTTTCAGCGCGATACGATAGTCGAAATGAATATCAGCCACTAATGGTACAGAAACTTGCTGTTTAATCAGTTTGAAAGCTTCTGCTGCGTCCATCGTAGGTACAGAAACTCGAACGATATCTGCGCCGACTTTTTCTAGTGCTCGGATTTGAGCGACTGTCGCTTCTACGTCAGTCGTGCGAGTGTTAGTCATTGACTGTACTGCAATTGGCGCACCATCACCAATTGGCACATCACCCACATAAATACGCGTCGATTTACGACGAATAATTGGAGATTCGTGTTGCATAATTTTTTATAACGGTAGAGTGAATCTAGCTACTTTGCCTGAAGTATACCCAGAAAGGTCGACAGGTTCACTTGCAAATGTCATTGTAACCCCTTCCGGTGCGCCTAATATCACTTTAAATGGCGCTTTTCCGGTAAGTTCTACATCTTGTCCTGGCTTATGAGTACCACTTACCAGCGTTTTACCATTGGTGTCTTTTACTTGAATCCAACAGTCCGCTTTAAACTTCATAGTAAGAAGTGTCATGCCTTCAGGTACTACTGGCGCAGGCTGTTCCTCTTCCGCCGCTTCAATCACGGCAACAGGTTCTTCAGAATCTACGCTTGTTGTATTTTCAGTTTCAGTCAGCAAAGGATCCGCCCCTTGCTCAACGGGTGCTTCAGTCAATTCAGCAACACCTTCATTAGTTGAAGCAACTTCTTCAGGAGTGCTTGCGATTAACTCTTCAGCCGTCATCAAATCGATATCAGCTAATTCTTGAGCAGTGGGCTGCGGCGCTTCAACACTTGAATCCGTTACTTCCTTAGTTAGGCTATTCTCTTGTTGGTTTTGCCACCACCATGCAGCTGAAATGCCAATAATGACTAGCCCGATAACCCAAGTAAGGAGCATAATACGGCTATTGTGCTTCTCGTCTTTTGTTTTACGAGAGAAGCTTTGCATTTCAATTTCTTGCTCTTGAGGCTGAGCATCGGCAGTCTGCTCTAACGCCGTCAAAACCACCTTCTCATCAAGACCTACGAATTTAGCGTAAGAGCGTAAGTAACCACGCGTAAATGTCGCGACTTGTTGAGATTCAAATCGGTTATTTTCAATATCTTCAATCACAGAAATGCGAAGCCTCAGGCGGTCGGCAACTTGCTTTTGGCTCATTCCCAAGGATTCACGTTTGTTTTTCAGTAATGTGCCAGCTTCAATAGAGAGTGGCACTTCATTCGTATTTTCGTGTTCTGTCATAATGGCGGTATTTAATCTGTTTTAGTGGCTAACGTGGTCATGTATTTTCGTTATTGTTCTTAAGCCTCTTTAAAGATAGCTAGCCAAAACGCGTTAACCAAAAATAATAATTTTAAGAAACTCTCAGCGATCTGAGTGCGAATACCCGTTTTGCAAAAATCAGCAAAACGTATGTGAGAAAGTGCTGAGAATTATCGGTGTCATCGTTAGTGTTACATATCATGATAAGCGAATGCGCAACGAAGACAAAAACTCTTTACACTCAAACTAACAGATAGCTCAAGCTTTTGTCCAAACTTTGACAAAGGAATTCGAAATTATACCCAAATAACCTTAGGTTGAAGAGTGATAGTCCCAAATCTTGGCGAAAATGTCCTAAACAATAAACAAAATAGCCAGAGCGAATGGCTCTGGCTATTTTTGAATTCCGGTCGTTTATACAGCTTTCACTTCAATGGTATCAGCACCGCGTGACGCTTTCAGCATTGCCGTACGTTTAGTTCGGTCAATTACATCACCGACCAACTGACCACATGCGGCATCAATGTCATCACCACGTGTTTTACGAACCGTAACTGTGTGCTCGTATTGCATCAATGTTTTTTGGAAGCGATCAATACGTGAGTTACTTGGTTTCTTGTAAGGTGAACCTGGGTACGGGTTAAACGGAATCAAGTTAATCTTACATGGTGTGTCTTTCATCAATTCAGCCAGCTCGCGTGCATGGTCCATGTCATCGTTCACATGATCAAGCAACACGTACTCGACTGTTACCTTGCCACGGTTTGCATTCGATGAAGCAATGTAACGACGAACGGATGCTAGGAAATCTTGAATATCCCAACGATCGTTAATTGGCATAATTTCACTACGCAGCTTATCGTTTGGCGCATGAAGAGAGATCGCTAACGCAACGTCGATTTTGCCCGTCATCTGATCAAGACCAGAAACGACACCTGATGTTGATACGGTTACGCGACGCTTCGACAAACCAAAGCCAAGGTCATCCAGCATTAACTCCAATGCAGGAATCAAGTTCTTCATATTAAGAAGCGGCTCACCCATGCCCATCATCACGACGTTCGTAATTGGGCGACGGCCTGTTTCTTTCTCAAGACCAATTTCACGTGCAGCACGCCACACCTGACCGATTATCTCTGAAACTTTCAAGTTACGGTTAAAGCCCTGCTGTGCTGTTGAGCAGAACTTACATTCCAATGCACAACCTACTTGAGAAGATACACAAAGCGTTGCGCGATCATCTTCTGGAATGTAAACCGTTTCTACATCCTGATCACCAACCTTCATTGCCCACTTGATCGTGCCGTCTGAAGAATGCTGGGCTTCTGCTACAGTTGGTGCTTTAATTTCACACTTGTGTAAAAGCTTTTCGCGCAGCTTCTTGTTGATGTTTGTCATTTTTTCGAAGTCATCGACACCGAAATGGTAGATCCACTTCATAACCTGATCGGCACGAAACGCTTTCTCGCCAAGTTCTTCCGCGAAAAACTGACGCATGCCTTTGCGATCAAAGTCGAGTAGATTGATTTTTTCAGTGGTCATGTTGCCTCTCAATGACTGAAACAAGAATAAGGGCGCGAATTGTACAGCCTTTATGCAGCTACAACAAGGGGTGTAAGACCCTGAGTTTGCTAAGGCATTAAAATAAAAACGATTAAATTTTAAACAGACTTTGCGGTGAGAATAATGATTAGACAACCGACAGCAAAAGCGTAGAAGTGATACAGAGAAAACAGTGAGAACAAACACACTTAACTAAGCTTTCCCCCCTGTAAGATGCTCAGATTAGCCAACGTCTTCGCGAATAATTACGAATGAACTCGCCGGTGAAATGGAGAACGCGGAATAAAAAACCTCGGACAAATCCGAGGTTGTTACGAACTAGATCATCACGCAAAAGTGATGCATGAACGAGTTAGCGAGAGAAAACTTCTGATTCAGGGAAGAAAAACTCAATTTCACGAGCGGCAGACTCAGGGCTATCGGAACCATGAACTGAATTGTGACGCATGCTGAGTGCGTAATCAGCACGCAAAGTGCCGCATGCCGCTTCCTCTGGGTTGGTTTTACCCATTAGCTCGCGGTAACGTGCAATCGCATTTTCACCTTCCAATACCTGAACCATAATAGGACCAGATGTCATGAACTCTTTTAGAGGAGGGAAAAACTCTTTACCTTCATGCTCTGCATAAAAGCCGCTTGCCTGATCTTCTGTCAGGTGAACCATTTTGGCAGCGATGATACGTAGGCCAGCCTTTTCAATACGATTGTAGATTTCACCAATTAGGTTTCGCTCTACAGCATCAGGCTTAATGATTGAAAATGTTCTTTCTAGAGCCATAAAATTTCCTTTCTGTACTTGTAATAATAGTTGTGCTTTTAAAGTGACTTACTGGGTAAGAGCAGCACTCAAACAAGAGAGTGCTGCAATCAATCTTATTTTCCAGCTTGCTCATTGAGGAAACGAGCAAGTGTACGAACACCCATACCCGTTGCTCCCGCAGCCCATTTATCAGAAGCGGCTTTACGATACGTACCCGCACAGTCGAAATGTAACCAGCCTTTTTTGTAGTCCTCAACGAAGTAAGACAAGAATGCAGCTGCAGTGCTTGCACCTGGAGAATAATCACCAGAGCTGATATTCGATAAATCGGCAAAATTAGATGGCAGCATTTCTCGATGGAAGTCAGCAAGTGGTAGCGGCCACAAGCCTTCTTTTTCCTGGTTTGCCGCCGTAAGCGCTTGATGCGATAGCTCATCATCAAAGCTCATTAGCGCATGGTAATCGTTACCTAACGCATTCTTCGCTGCGCCTGTTAGCGTCGCGCAGTCAATAATTAACTCAGGCTTTTGCTCACTGGCGTAGATAAGACCGTCGGCAAGCACCAAGCGACCTTCCGCGTCGGTATTCATAATCTCAACGGTTTTGCCGTTTTTGTAAGTGATGATGTCGCCAAGCTTAAGGGCACGGCCAGAAACCATGTTCTCAGCACAACACAAGATCAGTTTTACGCGCTTGTTTAAACCGCGCAAGATAGCTAATCCTAGGCCACCAGTTATAGTACCCGAGCCACCCATATCTGCTTTCATTGCACTCATGAAGGTAGAAGGCTTCAAGCTGTAACCACCGGAATCAAAGGTGATGCCTTTACCCACAAGACATGCGAATACAGGTGCGTTTTCGTCACCAGTTGGGTTGTAGTCTAACTGAAGCATCGCAGAAGTACGCTCAGAACCACGGCCTACTGCGTAAATACCTTCCCAACCTTCTGCCAACAAGTCTTTGTCTTTGACGATACGAGCTGTCACCGTGCCTTTCGGCGCAACAGATTTGATGAATTCAGCAGCCATTGTCGCTAGCTGACGAGGAGCAACTTCTTCTGCCGTTTTGTTGATAATATCGCGGGTAAAATCAGTCGAAGTAATACGAGCTTGAAGCTCTGCTTGATCTTCATCAGACAATGCTGCCCACTCAACTGAGCCATGTTTTTTAGGGTTACGGAACCCTTGGTGGAAAGCCCATACGCTCTCTAGATCCCAGTTATCACCAGAAAGAAAAATAGAACGAATTCCTTGGCCATCTAGCTGACGAGCTGCACGTTGAATTGCGCCGAGATCATGACCTTCACCTAAGTGAATAGTTGCGCCGTTTTCAGCGAATGAAAGCAGTGCTTTTTCACCCCAATGTGGTGCTGCCGACTCTTGACTTAAAAATACAGACATCTGTGTAGACATGGTTTCTCCTTGTCTTATAGCAGCGTTGCCTACGCTGCTTCTTTTAAATAACTCACGGATGTTAGCATTATGTAGGGCAAAAATGTCAATTGGATAAAAAAACGGACCTAAAGGTCCGCTTTTTTTAGTAAGAATTGTTAACTAGGCTGTGTTTTACAGACTTAGTCTGCTTCGTCCATCCAGCACATGATAACGGCTTCTAGAATCTTTTCATTAGAACGGTTTGGCTCATCGTCAAACTCATCTAACTCCATGATCCATTGATGAAGATCGGTAAAACGCACTGTTTTTGGATCGACATCTGGAAACTTGTCACAAAGTTCAATCGCGATATCGCGAGAATCTGTCCATTTCATTGCTCATCTTCCTTTTGCTTCTTCCCTATATTGGGAAGATAGTTTTAGTGATCTTCTGAAGCGTGGTTTAATGTGTATTTAGGAATTTCTACCACCAAGTCTTCATCAGCAATTCTCGCCTGACACCCTAGGCGTGACTCAGGCTCTAGACCCCACGCTTTATCTAGCATGTCGTCTTCTAGTTCTTCACTTTCTTCGAGTGAATCAAAACCTTCACGGATGATTACGTGGCAGGTAGTACACGCACATGACTTCTCACACGCATGTTCAATACCGATACCGTTTTTTAGCGCTACGTCTAGAACGGTGTCACCAGAGTTTGCTTCCAACACTGCACCTTCTGGGCACAAATCGTCGTGTGGTAATACAATAATCTTAGGCATAACTACTTATCTCTTATATATCGTCTACTGATTGACCTGACAACGCAGCTCGAATCGATTTATCCATACGGCGTGATGCGAAATCTTGGCTCGCTTTATCGGTATCTTTAATGCCCTGCTCTATCGCATCTGCATCATCACCATTACGCAGCTCAATCAAGGCTTCGATGGCTTTAATCAAGTTTTGTTTCTCTTGTTCTGATAGTAAGTCATCACCATCAGCTTGCATCGCTGCAATCAAACCTTCTATCACTCGGTCGGCTTCAACACGCTGCTCAGCTAAGGCACGAGCTTGCATGTCTTCTTTTGCGTGCGTCATTGAATCACGCAACATATCCGCCACTTCATTGTCACTTAAGCCGTAAGAAGGTTTTACTTGAATCTCTGATTGAACACCAGTGCTCTTCTCCATTGCCGTAACAGAAAGAAGGCCATCTGCGTCAACTTGGTAAGTCACGCGAATATGTGCCGCACCCGCTGCCATCGGAGGAATACCTTTTAACGAGAAGCGAGCAAGTGAACGACAGTCATCAACCATTTCACGTTCACCTTGTACCACATGAACACTCATCGCCGTTTGGCCATCTTTGAATGTGGTAAATTCTTGCGCACGCGCAACGGGAATCGTAGTGTTGCGGGGGATGATCTTCTCGACCAAACCACCCATGGTTTCAATACCGAGCGACAGTGGAATCACATCAAGAAGCAACATTTCAGAGTCAGGTTTGTTACCCGCTAGGATATCAGCTTGAATACCCGCACCGATTGCGACGACTTCATCTGGGTTAATGCTTGTCAGTGGTGTACGGCCAAAGAATTCGCCAACCATTTCTCGTACAAGCAATGTGCGTGTTGAGCCACCGACCATGACTACTTCAAGTACATCTTCCGCATCTACATCCGCATCTTTCAGCGCACGGCGGCAAGACATCAGGGTTTTCTTCACTAGCGGACGAATCAGATCTTCGAACTGCTCGCGAGTCACGGTGCCTTTCCAACCAAAAACGTCAACGTCAACACTGTCTTGCTCAGAGAAAGCAATCTTAGCTTCAGTAGCAATGTTCAACAGTGTACGGTTCTTTTCTGCAGAAAGCGGCGCTTCTAGACCCGCTTGCTCCATTAAATAATCGGCAAATAGATGGTCGAAGTCGTCACCGCCTAATGCAGAGTCGCCACCTGTTGCTAATACTTCAAATACGCCTTTCGATAAACGTAGGATAGAGATATCAAAAGTACCGCCACCTAGATCGTAAACCGCAATCACACCTTCTTGACCAGAGTCTAGGCCATAAGCAATTGCCGCAGCGGTTGGTTCGTTAAGTAGACGGAGAACATGAAGACCAGCTAATTTCGCCGCATCTTTTGTACCTGCACGTTGCGCGTCATCAAAGTAAGCAGGAACGGTAATAACTACACCAGCTAACTCACCACCTAACGTATCTTCAGCTCGCTTACCCAATACTTTCAGGATGTCCGCAGATACTTCAATCGGGTTTTTGTCACCTTGAGGTGTTTGCAGAATTGGCAGGCCGTTTTCACTCTCTTTAAAACGATAAGGAAGTGAAGAGTAACGGGACTGAATGTCCTTTAATGAACGACCGATCAAACGTTTTACAGAGATAATCGTGTTCTCTGGTTCAAACTCTGCTTTGGCTTTGGCTTCGTGGCCGACCGTTAACGTTTCCTCAGCGTAATTAACGACTGAAGGTAAAATAGTACGGCCCTGCTCGTCCGCAAGTGGAGTTGCATCGCCGCTACGTACAGAAGCAACCAAAGAGTTGGTAGTACCTAAGTCGATACCCGCTGCTAACTTATGCTCATGAGGTGCCGAGCTTTGGCCCGGTTCTGCGATTTGAAGTAGTGCCATGATAGGTCCTTGTCACGCTTACTAGCCGAGGAGTTTGTCTTCGACTAGCTCAATTTCGTTCTTTAGTTTGGCAATGAATTTTAGCTTACGAACTCGGTCTGCGGCTTCAGTCCATAGACCATCATCAAGCTCTTGCTCGACGCTTGCCAGATGCTGTTTGTACATTTTGCTGACCTTAGAGTCGAAGTCAAAAAGCGCCGATTCAGGATCGGACTTGTCAGCAATCTCTTCCAGTTCTTCGCGCAGTTCCATTTGCTCCATTAAGAACATCGGATCTTGCATTGTTTGCTGTTCACCTCGGATCTCAACACCTTGCTCTGCGAGGATATACTCGGCGCGAGAAATAGGATTTTTCAGAACTTGATAGGCATCGTTGATTTGCGCCGCCTTTTGCACCGCCATCAAACGGTCACGTTCTGAGCCCGTTGCAAAGTTATCCGGGTGGAAGCGTTTTTGTAGTTCTCGGAACTGAGAAGAAAGAAGGCTACCATCCAGCTTAAACTGACTTGGTAGCCCAAATAATTCAAAGTGATTCATTAAGTTCGGGTCCTAGTAAAGCCTTCCGGACTCGTTTGCCCAGAAGGACAATCAATTAGACGTTGAAGCTTTCACCACAACCACATTCACTTTTCGCGTTAGGGTTGTTGAATTCAAAACCTTCATTCAACCCTTCTTTCACGTAATCCAATTCAGTACCATCTAGGTACACTAAGCTCTTTTGATCGATGATAATTTTCACTCCAGAGAGTTCAAATACTTCGTCTTCTTCATTGAGCTCATCAACAAACTCAAGTACGTATGCCATGCCGGAACAGCCAGTCGTCTTCACTCCAAGACGTAAACCGATACCTTTGCCTCGGTTATCTAGGAATGCTCTTACGCGACTTGCCGCTGATTCTGTCATTGTGATGGCCATACTGCACCTTAGTCTGTCTAAATTTCGATTGGAATGGGAGCGTCAAAGCTCCCATTATATTACGGAATAATTATTCTTGGTGTTTTTTCTTGTAGTCAGCAACCGCTGCTTTGATTGCATCTTCAGCAAGAATAGAACAGTGAACTTTCACTGGTGGAAGCTCTAGCTCTTCAGCAATCTCAGAGTTTTTAATTGCTGCCGCTTCATCAACTGACTTACCTTTTACCCACTCAGTTACTAGTGAGCTTGATGCGATTGCACTACCACAACCGTATGTTTTGAACTTCGCATCTTCGATGATACCTTCAGGTGTCACTTTGATTTGAAGCTTCATTACGTCACCACACGCAGGAGCGCCAACCATGCCGCTACCTACTGATGGATCTTCTTTATCGAATGAACCAACGTTACGTGGGTTCTCGTAGTGATCAATTACTTTTTCGCTGTATGCCATGATAAATTACCTCGAATCCTCTATTTCAATCCCTGAGATTAATGGTGAGCCCATTCAACAGTGCTCAAATCAATCCCTTCTTTGTACATATCCCATAGAGGAGACATGTCGCGTAGCTTAGTCACTGCAACGCGGATTTGTTCAATTGCGTAATCAATTTCTTCTTCAGTCGTGAAACGACCAAACGAGAAACGAACCGAGCTGTGAGCCAATTCGTCATCCATGCCTAGGGCACGAAGAACGTAAGAAGGCTCAAGGCTTGCAGACGTACAAGCACTACCAGAAGATACCGCTAGATCTTTAAGCGACATTAGTAGTGATTCACCTTCTACGAATGCGAAACTGATGTTTAGGTTGTGTGGTACACGCTGCTCAAAGTCACCGTTTACCGTCACTGCTTCTAAGTCTTTCACGCCATCAAAAAGACGGTTACGAAGCGCTAAAGCATGATCGTAATCTTTTTGCATGTCTTCTTTTGCAATGCGGAATGCTTCACCCATGCCTACGATTTGGTGAGTAGGTAGTGTACCAGAGCGGAAACCACGCTCATGACCGCCACCGTGCATTTGCGCTTCAAGACGAATACGAGGCTTACGACGTACGTAAAGTGCACCGATACCTTTAGGACCGTAAACTTTGTGAGCAGAAAGTGAAATTAGATCAACTTTCATCTCTTGAACGTCGATTGGTAATTTACCTGCAGATTGCGCAGCGTCCACGTGGAAAACAATTTTACGCTCACGACACAGTTCGCCGATCGCTGTAATGTCTTGAACCACACCAATCTCGTTGTTTACATGCATAATAGACACAAGCACGGTGTCATCACGCATGGCTGCTCTAAGCTTCTCTAGATCGATCAAGCCATTTGATTCTGGCTCAAGGTAAGTCACTTCAAAGCCTTCACGCTCAAGTTGACGACATGGGTCAAGAACGGCTTTGTGCTCTGTTTTACAAGTGATTACGTGCTTGCCTTTCTTCGAGTAAAAGTGCGCTGCACCTTTAATCGCAAGGTTGTCTGATTCTGTCGCACCAGATGTAAATACGATTTCGCGAGGATCTGCATTTAGAAGGTCAGCAATTTGCTCACGAGCAGTATCGACCGCTTCTTCTGCCTGCCAGCCGTAACGGTGCGAACGTGACGCTGGGTTGCCAAATGTGCCATCCATTGTCATGTACTGAACCATTTTTTCAGCAACACGTGGATCAACTGGACATGTAGCGGAATAATCAAGATAAATCGGCAGTTTCATTCTCTACTCCAATGTAAAAAGCTGACCGCTAAGAGCGGACGTTTACACCGATGGGCGCGGCGGTTGTATTTTTGTTTGATAGCCCATGGGTTACCGCCAGATCAATGTCCTGACGATCAGAAATTTCGAGTACTTCATTGTCTGTCATCAACTCACCAAGAGTGATGTTATTCAAAAAGTCACTAATGCGAGAGCTTAGGTCACGCCACAGCGTGTGAGTAAGGCAACGTGTTCCACCTTGGCAATCTCCTTTACCTTGGCATTTGGTTGCATCTACTGACTCATCAACGGCAGCAATCACGGTACCAATAGCGATACTGTGAGCGTCGGCACCAAGTCGGTAACCACCACCAGGACCACGAACGCTGGCAACGAGACCTGCTTTACGCAATTTTGAAAATAGCTGCTCTAAGTAAGAGAGCGAGATCCCTTGACGCTCTGAAATATCAGCCAGAGGTACAGGGTTTTGTTGCGAATGCAGTGCCACATCCAGCATGGCTGTCACCGCATATCTTCCTTTAGATGTAAGTTTCATACCACACCGTATCCACATGGTTTGTAATGGTTAAGATTTTTCCATACCTGAGTAATTTGGTCAAGTATTTATTTGACCATTTTACTCAGGTATTCATCCTCACATCTAAAGTGGTTATTATTCACTCAGAACTTCTTTTCTATCGAAGTCAAAACGCCTCGTAGAATATTAAGTTCTTGGGTTTCTGGTCGAGCACGAGAGAACAAACGGCGCAACTTATTCATCACCTGTCCAGGTTGCTCTTTGTTAATAAACTGGGTCTCAACCATCACCTTTTCAAGATGCTCGAAGAACAATTCGAGTTCTCGATGACGCGGGTATTCTTCCGATTCATTTGGGGAAAACTGGCTTTGCTCTAAGTTCAAGTGTGCAACTCGCACTTCGTAACTGAGAGTTTGTACAGCCATCGCTAGGTTAAGCGAGCTGTACTCAGGATTAGCGGGAATACAAACATGGTAGTGGCACTTTTGTAGCTCTTCGTTTGTCAAACCAGTTCTTTCTCGGCCAAACACGAGCGCAACCGGATGCTTTCGGCCTTCAACTGCAAATTTCTCACCGCATTCACGTGGCTCGAGCATTGGCCATTCTAATGTACGAGAGCGGGCGCTAGAACCCACAACAAGGCCACAATCTTCAACCGCTTCTTCTAATGTGCCGACAATCTTTGCATTTTGAGCAATATCACCAGCACCCGCAGCTAAAGCAAGAGTTTGTTCATCCACTTCACATTGTGGATCGACTAATACTAGTTGGTTTAAACCCATCACTTTCATTGCTCGAGCTGCTGAGCCAATATTGCCTGAATGAGAGGTACCTACGAGTACAATTTTTACTTGATCCAACATCTGTGTTTGCTACCTAAATTAAAACCGCAGAATGTTATCATAGTTTTTTAAGACACCCTAGAGGCAAGCAGACCTCTCTTCTCATTCTTGGTTATTGTTCTCGTCCGCAGTATGATCTGTACACTCAGCCGGCCGCAATTAGAGTAAAAAATAACCACTTCCCTTTTTGATTATCTCTGGTATACTCGCCGCCGCTTTCATTTGTTCTTTAACATCCGTTGGGAAATTCGTATGCATCCAATGCTAAACATTGCTATTCGCGCTGCGCGAAAGGCAGGCAATCATATTGCTAAATCATTAGAAAACACTGATAAAGTAGAATCTACTCTTAAAGGCACTAATGACTTTGTCACTAACGTAGACAAAGAAGCAGAATACATCATCATCGATACTATCAAGCAGTCTTACCCTGAGCACTGTATCGTTGCTGAAGAACAAGGTCTTATCGAAGGTAAAGATAAAGACGTACAATGGATCATCGACCCACTGGATGGCACCACTAACTTTGTAAAAGGTTACCCAACTTTCGCGGTTTCTATCGCTGTTCGTATTAAGGGCAAAACTGAAGTTGCTTGTGTTTACGATCCAATGCAAAACGAGCTATTCACTGCACAACGCGGTGCCGGCGCTCAACTAAACAGTGCACGTATTCGTGTTGCTCAACTAAAAGACCTTCAAGGTACTGTTCTAGCAACAGGCTTCCCATTCAAGCAGAAACAACACGCTGAGTCTTACATCAAGATCGTTGGTGCGCTATTCACTGAATGTGCTGATTTCCGTCGTAGCGGCTCTGCTGCTCTTGACCTTTGTTACGTGGCTGCTGGCCGTGTTGATGGTTACTTCGAGCTAGGCCTAAAACCTTGGGATATGGCAGCAGGTGAGCTTATTGCTCGTGAAGCTGGCGCAATCCTAACAGACTTTGCTGGCGGCACTGACTACATGAAGTCTGGTAACATCGTTGCTTCAAGCGCTCGTGGCGTAAAATCTATCCTTAAGCACATCCGCGAAAACGGTAACAGCGCGATCCTTAAGTAAGATTTGAAAGTCATATATAGCCCGTCACGCTGATGACTTTAGAAAGCCCCGCTCATTGAGCGGGGCTTTTTTATTTCGAACAATCAGCCTGTTTGTAGAAACGGTCGTAGTCAGATAAGTGGTCTATTTTTACGTGCTTAACCTTCCATATTTGTTCCTTCATTAAAAACTGCAGCGAAACCGTGACTGGCTGGTATACATCACCAAAGCCGTTTACAGAAAGACATCCAACTCCTCCATCCTCACTGTACTCTTCAAAGTAAGACAGCTCTGTAACCAAACTTGATGGGATAGATGATAAAAATGGAAATTGATGACCAAATTTTATTGGGTGAGACTTAATACTGTTCAGCTCTTCAATCGATAGATTTGGTCCTGCCATAGCTTCTACCACCTCTATATACTGCATCTTGTATAAATTATTACGTATATCAAGGTAAGTATCGTGGAGTGGACTTGCGATGCAGGGCGTTGAAACACTTAGTAAAACCGGAATAGGTAGAATTCTATTTAGCATAACCAACTAAACCCCAGCTTCACGGAGCGCTTGATCAATTTTACTCGGCTTAAATCTGTACTTACAAAGCCCCCACTCGCACTGCTCTAAAAGCTCACGGACATTTACCTGCCCAGTAACTCCAAAGGAAACAACACCAAAAAGAGAAACACTCCCACTGTATGTCAAAACACCATCACGAGTAGTTTTAAAAGTAACAGAAACGGCTTTTAATTTTATGCCCAGCTCTTCAACCATTTCTTTTGAAACTTCAAACTTAGTAAATCCAAGCTCACCAGATAAAGTTACTTTACCTGACTCATCAACTGCTAACTTGAACCTTTTCCCTCCAGTAACTAGCTTGGTGGTAACACCTTTATTGTGCTTGTAAGAAATCTCTACAAACTTCAGTAACTGTACTTTTATTTCAGCTTGCCTTGACATTATTTCCTCCCGAAATTGTTGAACATACTTCCGATATTCAACTCAATCAAAAAACTACAATTCAAGCTGGAAGTACCTCAAAAAAAATGAAACTTTCAAATCTATCAGGCATAAAAAAACCGCTGATTGTTCAGCGGTTTTTGTTTTCGGTTCTCAATCTGCCTTATGGCATTTCGTCGAACTCTGCACCCTCTTTTTCTACTTGAGGTGGCATCAAGTGCTCTTTCTGGATACCCAGTTTTAGAGCCAGTGCTGATGCTACGTAGATAGAAGAGTAAGTACCTACAGTGATACCGAGTAAAAGTGCGGTTGCAAAGCCGTGAATCATAGCACCACCCTGCATGAACAGTGCAATTACCACGAACAACGTCGTACCAGATGTAATCAATGTACGGCTCAACGTTTGAGTGATTGAGGCGTCCATAATGTCTGAAGGTTCACCCTTACGCATCTTACGGAAGTTTTCACGAATCCGGTCAAATACAACGATGGTATCGTTGAGTGAGTAGCCCACAACCGTCAGTAGCGCAGCTACGATAGTCAGGTCAACTTCAATTTGTAGAAACGAGAAGACACCTAGCGTGATAATTATATCGTGAGCCAATGCCATTACCGCACCAGCCGCTAGACGCCATTCAAATCGCATCGATACATAAAGCAGAATACAGATCAGCGATACCAAGATCGCTAGACCACCAGCTTCTGTTAGCTCATCACCAACGTTGGGACCTACGAACTCAATACGACGCATTTCTACGCTTTCGCCAGTACCATCTTTGATAGCACCAATGATTTGGTTACCTAGCGTTTCACCAGAAACGTCATCACGTGGACGAAGACGAACCATGACTTCACGAGCACTACCGAAGTTTTGTACTGTCGCATCGCCAAAGCCTTTTGAATCTAGTGCTGCACGAATCTCTTCAAGGTTTGCTGGCTGTTCAAAACCGACCTCGATAAGAGTACCGCCAGTGAAATCTAGACCCCAATTAAGCCACTTGGTTGACAAAGTGAAGATAGAAGCAGCAATCATTATAATTGAAAAAACGAATGCTACTTTCGACCAACGCATAAAGCCGATCGTCTTCTCTGCTTTTAGAATTTGAAACATATTAATTCCCAGCCTTAGATCGACAATTTATCAACGCGTTTGCCACCGTAGATCAGGTTCACGATACAACGTGTACCAATAATGGCGGTGAACATTGAAGTTAAGATACCGATAGATAGAGTAACTGCGAAACCTTTCACCGCACCTGTACCGACCGCAAATAGAATGATTGCAGTAATTAGTGTTGTGATGTTCGCATCAGCAATCGTGCTGAATGCATTCGCGTAACCTTGGTGAATCGCTTGTTGTGGACTACGTCCATCACGAATTTCTTCACGGATACGCTCGAAGATCAGTACGTTCGCATCAACTGCCATACCGACTGTTAACACGATACCGGCTATCCCCGGAAGCGTCATGGTAGCGCCTGGAATCATCGACATAACACCAATGATAAGCACTAAGTTTGCCATTAGAGCAATGTTTGCAATCAAACCAAAGCCGCGGTAGTAAAGCAGCGTAAATAGCATTACGGCAACCATACCCCAGATACATGCTTGGATACCCATATCGATGTTTTGCTGGCCCATTGATGGACCAATGGTACGTTCTTCAACGATAGAGATAGGTGCAATCAGTGCACCAGCACGTAGTAAAAGTGCTAGGTTGTGTGCTTCTGCAGCAGAGTCGATACCTGTGATACGGAAGTTACGACCAAGAGCCGATTGAATCGTTGCTTGGTTGATGACTTCTTCATGCTTATCCAGAATAACTTTGCCTTCAGGCGTACGACGGCCACTGTCTTTGTATTCTGCAAACACGGTAGCCATTAGCTTACCAATGTTCTTCTTAGAGAACGCAGACATCTTATTACCACCTTCGCTGTCTAGCGAGATGTTAACTTGTGGACGACCATATTCATCAACACTTGAGCTTGCATCTGTGATGCTTTGACCGCCAAGAATAACGCGCTTCTTAAGCACAACTGGGCGACCATCACGGTCCATCTTGATTTCACTACCTGCTGGCGCACGACCATTTGCCGCTGCCGATAGGTCAGCTTTATCATCAACTTCACGGAATTCAAGCGTTGCCGTAGCTCCGAGAATTTCTTTTGCACGAGCAGTGTCTTGAACACCAGGCAGTTCAACTACAATGCGACTAGCACCTTGACGTTGAACCAATGGTTCCGCAACACCTAGTTCGTTGACACGATTACGTAAAATCGTAATGTTTTGCTCAACAGCATAGTTACGGATCTCTTGTAAACGTTGCTCAGTAAAGGTTGCAGTAAGAGCGTAACGGCCATTTGAATCAGAATCGACAAAAATCATGTCCGGGTGATTCTTTTCTAGCGTTGCTTTCGCTTCTGCTAATTGCTCTTCGTTACGCAACAACACTTCTACCGCTTCTTTTCCAGAAGGGCGGATTGCACGGTAACGAATCTTGGCGTCACGAAGTTCGCTACGGAAAGCTTCTTCTTGTTGACCAATAAGCTTTTCCATCGCTGCATCCATATCCACTTCCATTAAGAAGTGAACACCACCGCGAAGGTCAAGACCTAGCTTCAATGGTGACGCGCCAATCGCTTCTAGCCAATCGGGTGTAGAAGGTGCAAGGTTAAGTGCAACAATTGTGTCTTTGCCTAGCGCTTCGCTGATGACATCACGAGCACTGATTTGTGTGTCAGTGTCGTTAAAACGAACAAGAATTGATCCATCTTCGAGAGCAATGGATTTATGAGAAAGTTGCTCTTTGTTAAGAGCAGTAGTGACAGCATCCAGCGTTGACATATCTACAGAGGCGCCACGCGCCCCTGTAACTTGAATAGCCGGATCTTCACCGTAGATATTTGGAAGTGCGTATAACGCAGCGGTGATGATGGCAAAAAGCACCATCAAGTACTTCCATAATGGATAACGGTTTAGCACAGCGAGGATCCTTTAGCTGTTTTATAGAGACTTAAGCGTACCTTTTGGTAGCACTGCAGTGATGAAGTCTTTCTTGATTACTACTTCATTGTTCGCGTTAAGCTCAATTGAAATGTAGTCATTGTCTTCAGCAATCTTAGTGATTTTACCCACTAGGCCACCGCTAGTTAAAACTTCGTCGCCTTTGCCCATAGAAGCCATTAGGTTTTTGTGTTCTTTTACGCGTTTCGCTTGTGGGCGGTAAATCATGAAGTAAAAGATCACTGCGAACATGCCAAGCATGATTAGCATTTCAAAACCACCGCCTGCTGGCGCGCCTTCTGCTGCTGCGTGAGCCTGAGAAATAAACATTAAAACATCCTCATTATATTTTATTGATAATCAAACAAATTGGGCTTTCGCATTTTAGATTCAAGTCTGAGAGTAACTAATAGAGATCGCTCTCTCAAAAATAACGTGCGTTAGCCTACTTTATTAGCAAAAGCCTCTGGCGACATGCCAAAGGCTTTAATTCTTTTAGTTTTTCAATTACTGCTCTTTTGCTAGTGGTGGCACTTCACGGCCACGACGCTCATAGAACTCAGTAACAAATTCATCGAAGCGATCTTCATCAATTGCTTTACGAATGCTTTCCATCAGACGTTGGTAGTAACGCAGGTTATGGATTGTATTCAAGCGAGCGCCTAAGATTTCATTACAACGCTCTAAATGGTGAAGGTACGACTTGCTGTAGTTTTGACAAGTGTAACAGTCACAATGCGGATCCAATGGTGTTGTATCCGTTTTATGTTTCGCATTACGGATCTTGATCACACCACCAGTCACAAATAAGTGACCATTACGTGCGTTACGCGTTGGCATTACACAGTCAAACATGTCGATACCACGACGAACACCTTCAACCAAGTCTTCTGGCTTACCTACGCCCATCAAGTAGCGAGGTTTGTCTTCAGGAAGTTGAGGACAAGTATGCTCAAGAATACGGTGCATGTCTTCTTTAGGCTCACCTACTGCCAAACCACCAACCGCGTAACCGTCAAAACCGATTTCCGTTAGACCTTTTACCGACACATCACGTAAATCTTCGTAAACACCACCTTGGACAATACCAAATAGGTTGTTCGGGTTTTCTAGCTTCTCGAAGTGGTCACGTGAACGCTGTGCCCAGCGTAATGACATTTCCATCGATTTCTTCGCTTCATCGTGTGTCGCTGGGTAAGGCGTACACTCGTCAAAAATCATAACGATGTCAGAGCCCAGGTCTTTTTGAATTTCCATCGACTTTTCTGCGTCCATGAAAATCTTGTCACCGTTTACTGGGTTACGAAAGTGAACACCTTCTTCAGTGATCGTACGCATCTTACCAAGGCTGAATACTTGAAAGCCGCCTGAATCAGTAAGAATAGGACCGTGCCAGTTCATAAAATCGTGCAGGTCACCGTGCATTTTCATCACTTCTTGACCAGGACGTAGCCACAGGTGGAAAGTATTACCTAGCAGAATTTCTGCACCAGTACCTTTTACTTCTTCTGGTGTCATACCTTTAACGGTACCGTAAGTACCTACTGGCATGAACGCAGGAGTTTGAACAGTGCCGCGTTCGAAAGTCAGTTGACCACGACGTGCATTGCCGTTTTTCTTCTTAAGATCGAATTTTAATTTCACGATGCCTCCGGGTGTCAGAGAAACAGTCTGACTGAGTGTTTAGGGCTCTACCCTACTTTAAGGAGCGGTCGCTTTTCCTTGCGAGAGACAAAGCAATGGATGCTTTATTTCCTAGCTTACTGCTAGCACTCGTAAATCTATTTTTAACTACGCCGTTTTCTTCTTGATGAACATTGAATCGCCATACGAGAAGAAACGGTATTTGTTTTCCACCGCATGTTTGTAAGCATTCATGGTGTTCTCGTATCCAGCAAATGCACTCACCAACATGATCAATGTTGATTCAGGCAAGTGGAAGTTGGTGATCAAGCAATCCACCAGCTGATATTCGTAACCAGGGAAAATAAAGATTTCAGTATCGCCAAAGAATGGGGCCAGCTCAGTCCCTTTTTGCAATGCGTCTTGCGCTGCACTTTCAAGTGAACGCACAGATGTGGTACCAACAGCAATAATTCGTCCGCCACGCGCTTTCGTCGCTTTAATTGCTTCGACGACTTCTTGTGGTACTTCTACGTACTCGGCATGCATGTGGTGATCGTTGATATTTTCCACTTTTACCGGCTGGAATGTACCCGCCCCAACGTGCAAAGTAACGTAAGCAAACTCTGCACCTTTCGCTTTGATTTTCTCCAAGAGAACATCATCAAAGTGAAGGCCCGCTGTCGGTGCCGCAACCGCACCTGGCTTTTGATTATATACCGTTTGGTAACGCTCTTTATCTGCATCTTCGTCTGGACGGTCGATGTAAGGAGGAAGCGGCATATGGCCGATTTCTTCCAGAATTTCTAGTACCGTCTTATCAGAACTAAATTTCAGTTCAAATAAAGCATCATGGCGTGCAACCATTTCTGCTGAATATTCATCATTCTCGCCAACAATAATGGTTGTACCTGGTTTTGGTGATTTAGAGCAACGAACGTGCGCGAGGATGCTTTTCTCATCCAACATGCGCTCCACCAGCACTTCTAATTTACCGCCCGATTCCTTGCGGCCAAAAAGACGAGCAGGAATAACACGAGTATTATTAAACACCACTAAGTCACCGGGTTGAACTTGGCCCAATACATCAGTAAATGTGCCATCAATGAGCTCTCCGGTATTGCCGTCCATTTGCAGCAGTCGGCTAGCGGTACGCTCTGGTTGAGGGTAGCGAGCGATGAGTTCATCTGGAAGGTCGAAATGGAAATCTGATACTTGCATGTTACTTGTCTTATCTATTGGTCAAATCACGTCTAGGCGACGATAAAATTGCGACGAGTTTTTCGCAGCAGACTAGTATATGTTTACATGCTGCAATAGCAAGCAAATCACCAGAATATAGCAGTAAAAGCCATGGTGAAGAGTGTAATAAAACGTGAAAAGCCTCGATTACTTGGCACTATTTTTAATTTGAGCCCCAAAGAGAGAACATGAAAAAAGCAAAGCAACGTATACCGCTGCTTATTAGTTTGGCATTCCAATCGCCCTATCAAACCTCACGCTTTCGCCACAAGAATAACGGCACGAATAAACCCAATAACAAAAACCCTAGACTGCCACCTTCATCATCTGAGCCTTTGAAATCACAGTTATTGGTCGCAATGCCATCGTGACACTCTTTATTGTCACCACTTTCATTGTTAGCACTTTTGATAAAATTCGGCGCAATGATGTAACGACTTGGTGGCGCATCGGCAGTGATGTAAGACTGTACCCAGTCGTAATAGTGGCTCACCTTGGTATAGAAACTTGGGATCGTCAAAGAGCCACACGTTGGTAGAATAAGGGGGCCGCCACTAACAATACCAATTTGTTTGCCGGTCGCCACATCGACCAACGGGCCACCACTGTCACCTTTACATGCAGAGTTGCCATATTGAGTATGGCTATCTGGCTCCAATACATGGTTTTGTGTTGGTAGCGTACAAATTTTGGTTTGGTTGTCTCTTGAATCAATGATCCCCGGAAAACTGCTGCCAATTTCTAAACGCTCATAACATTTGTCGATGGGTAAAAATGTGCTAATGGTGGTTTTGAGCGTATTAGAAGGTTCAGAAGCATCCGGCTGAGTAGCCCCCCATCCAAACACTTGCACATTTTCGACACGTTGATTGGTCAGGTAATTATCGTTCCAATCCGCCACCAAACGTGCTTCGATACTCTCCATGTCAACTTTACTCGCTAGGTCAGCAAAGTTCGCGTTTGCCACTGGGCGCGTGAGATACAGCAACGCGATGTCTGAATCTAAACCGGTTTGGATAGGTTTCACGTTGCCATTACTGTCGGTCTCAGCTTTTGAAATCCGGGTGTAATCCGGATGAACCACAACGTGAGACACCGGATAAAAGTTATCAAGCCCTGCAGAATTAAGTTCATACGCATTCGCATTCACCGACAGCTCACCCGGCGGGGTCACATAGTAGGTTGCTTCATTGGTTCCTTGTCCCATCACCACACAGTGCGCCGCAGTCAGTACCCATTGCTCTGTCAGCATCGTTCCACCACACAGCGGAAACTCTGCCATGTTACTTGCTCGCAAAGTAACGCGGTCAACAGGATCGGTTTGTTCATCTCCTAACACAATCGCCTGTGTTGATGGCACACTGAATGCCGCCACTGCCAGCGCAATAAGTTTGTTACACGTTGTTCGTTTCATATAGGTTGCTGTCTTCAATTTGGTAAGCCTGGACGTATCTTCTTCGAGAGAAGAATCTTGGAAAATCCAGCGAATAAAAATGTGCGATTCAATTCATTGGATTACCTTGGGAACACATTCAATATCAACTAAAAATGCCAACTGACTCGCACACAAACCGACTTATTCAAATTAATAAAAACACCAATAAAACACAGATTACGCAGCCCATCAGCATTGTGCTATTTAATTGATGAAAAACGAGTTAGCTCCCAGATATACAGAAAAATATTCTCTATATTTAAGAGAAGGACAATGCCGCTGGAGGTCTCTATGATCAAGGTTGAAGACATGATGACTCGTAATCCTCATACCTTACTGCGCACGCACACCTTGCGTGATGCAAAAAGCATGATGGATGCGCTTGATATTCGACACATTCCGGTTGTTGATGCCAATAACCACTTACAAGGCTTGGTGACTCAACGCGACATTCTTGCTGCTCAAGAATCGAGCTTGCACCCAGATGAGGCTGAACAATCTTTTACTTTAGACACACCGCTCTACGAAATGATGCACACCAATATCATGACGGCAGAGCCTATCGCGGGGCTCAAAGAGAGCGCTATCTATATGCAAAAGCATAAAGTTGGCTGTCTACCTGTTGTCACCAAAGGTCGATTGGTCGGCATCATTACTGACAGTGACTTTGTGACCATTGCGATTAACTTATTGGAACTGCAAGAAGAAGTGGAACCTGAAGAAATCGAGCAGGAAGAGTAGTACGCAAGCGTATTCTCTTTGTTGTAAGTTTCGTTTTTACACCGGTTAAACGAAAAAAGAGCGGCAGGGTTGCCGCTCAAAATGCCATTACTGACGCTGATTAAGGAAGTGTTTCTCTGCCAATTAGAATTGGTCTTCTTCGGTCGAACCTGTCAATGCTGTCACTGAAGAGTTACCACCTTGGATAGTATTGGTCATTCTATCGAAGTAACCTGTACCTACTTCTTGTTGGTGCGCAACAAACGTATAACCTTTTTCAGCCGCTTGGAATTCAGGACGCTGAACTTTCTCAACATAATGACGCATACCTTCACCTTGAGCGTAAGCGTGTGCCAGTTCAAACATGTTGAACCACATGTTGTGAATGCCTGCTAGCGTGATGAATTGGTACTTGTAGCCCATGTCTGCAAGCTCTTGTTGGAACTTAGCAATGGTTTCTGCATCTAGGTTTTTCTCCCAGTTGAATGAAGGCGAGCAGTTGTACGCCAACAATTGATCTGGGTATTCAGCGTGAATTGCTTCTGCAAACTTACGTGCTTCTTCCAAACATGGCGTAGCCGTTTCACACCAAATCAAGTCTGCATATGGTGCGTAAGCCAGACCGCGAGAAATCGCTTGGTCGATACCCGCGCGAACGCGGTAGAAACCTTCTTGAGTGCGCTCACCTTCAATAAAGTCTTTATCATATGGGTCGCAATCTGAAGTAATGAGATCCGCCGCATTCGCATCAGTACGAGCAATAACTAATGTTGTTGTTCCCGCTACGTCAGCAGCCAAACGAGCTGCAACGAGCTTTTGTACCGCTTCTTGCGTAGGAACTAATACCTTACCACCCATATGACCACACTTTTTCACCGATGCTAACTGGTCTTCAAAGTGAACGCCCGCGGCACCGGCTTCGATCATCGATTTCATTAGTTCGTAAGCGTTAAGCACACCACCAAAGCCCGCTTCCGCATCCGCTACGATAGGTAGGAAGTAATCAATACCACCTTCATCTTCAGGCGTCTTACCAGCAGCCCACTGAATTTGGTCTGCACGACGGAATGAGTTGTTGATACGCTTTACTACTGACGGTACAGAATCTACTGGGTAAAGAGATTGGTCTGGATACATCGTCGAAGCGGTGTTGTTATCCGCCGCTACCTGCCAGCCTGACAGATAGATCGCTTCAATACCTGCCTTAGCTTGTTGAACGGCTTGACCACCCGTTAGCGCACCAAGACAGTTTACGTAACCTTTTTTCGCACTACCGTTGACCAGTGACCAAAGTTTGTCTGCACCACGTTGTGCAATTGTGTTTGCAGGCACCATAGAGCCACGCAGTTCCACCACTTCCTCGGCAGTGTAAGTACGCTTCACATTTTTCCAGCGTGGGTTAGTTGCCCAGTCTTTTTCCAGAGCTTCAATTTGTTGGCGGCGAGTTAAGTTAGTCATTGGTCTATCCCTCTTTATAATTTGCACTTTATGCGTGTGCGTTGAGTTTCCGTTCTCAGGCAGTACTTCCCTATCTGCCTTGAAAATCCTTCACGTTATTGGTGTTACAGTTATTCTTTATTAATCCAGGTAGTCATAACCAGGAACTGTCAAAAAGTTGGTCAGTTCATCGCTCGTCGTGAGCCTTGCCATTAAGTCTGCTGCTTCTTCAAATCGACCCGCATGGTAGCGCTGCTCGCCAATTTCTTGCTTCACGACTTCAATCTCCTCTTTGAGATAGAGCTCGAACAGCTCTTTAGTGACCTTTAATCCGTTGTCTAGCGACTTGCCGTGTTGAATCCATTGCCAGATAGAGGCGCGTGAGATTTCTGCCGTTGCTGCGTCTTCCATCAGTCCGTAAATCGGCACACAACCATTGCCAGAAATCCAAGCTTCGATGTATTGCAGCGCAACGCGAATATTGTGGCGCATTCCGCCTTCAGTGCGCTCGCCTTCACAAGGCTCAAGCAGTTCAGCTGCTGTAATAGGCGCATCCTCTGCACGGCTCACATCCAACTGGTTGGTGCGTTCACCCAGCACAGCACTAAAGACTTCCATAGCAGTGTCAGCCAAACCTGGATGAGCCACCCAAGTACCGTCGTGGCCGTTGTTAGCTTCTAACGATTTGTCAGTCTGGATCTTGTCTAATACTTTTTGATTCTCTTTCGGGTCTTTAGCTGGGATAAATGCGGCCATTCCTCCCATCGCGAAAGCACCTCGTTTATGGCAAGTACGTACCAATAATCGCGAGTAAGCGTTTAAGAATAGCTTGTCCATCGTTACCACTTGGCGATCTGGCAGTACTCGGTCTGAGTGTTTTTTCAATGTTTTGATGTAGCTAAAGATGTAATCCCAGCGACCACAGTTCAAACCAACGATGTGTTCTTTAAGCGAGAACAGAATCTCGTCCATTTCAAATACCGCTGGTAAGGTTTCAATCAGCACAGTCGCTTTGATGGTGCCTGTATCCAAACCGAAGTAGTCTTCCGTGAAATGGAACACTTCGCTCCACCACTTCGCTTCGTGATGCGATTGCAGTTTTGGAAGGTAGAAATAAGGGCCGCTGCCTTTTTGAAGTAACGCTTTGTAGTTGTTATAGAAATACAGAGCGAAATCGAATAGCGCACCTGGAATGATCTGACCGTGCCACGTAACGTGTTTTTCTTTTAAATGAAGGCCGCGAACACGGCAGATCAACACCGCTGGGTCATCTTCCAGCTGATAATGTTTGCCATTGCCAGGATTGGTGTAACTGATGGTGCCATTAACAGCATCGCGCAAGTTAATTTGACCATCCAGCACTTTACTCCATGCTGGAGACATTGAATCTTCGAAGTCTGCCATGAACACTTTTACATTCGCATTCAGTGCGTTAATCACCATCTTGCGGTCAGTTGGTCCGGTAATCTCCACACGGCGATCTTGCAGATCTTGTGGGATTCCTAGGATCTTCCAACTTCCTTCACGGATGTCTTGTGTCTCTGGTAGAAAATCTGGTAGCTCACCAGCATCAATACGTGCTTGCTTCTCTTCTCTTGCTTCCAGCAACTGTTCAACACGTCCGGCAAATTTTTCACACAGTAGAGATAAAAAGGTTTGGGCTTCAACAGGGAAAATTGCTTGATGTTCTGGAGCAACGACTCCATTCACCTCAAGCATGCCTTGGGTTTGCTTTAGTTGTTGTGTTTTTTGTTCTGTCTGAGCAAGCATAATCATTCATCCTTAACGTGCTTTATCAATCTTGGGCAGTCAGCGTAAAGCTACATTTGTAAGTTATGAACAACAAATTACATCCTTTAACTTTGTGTTCAACTCGTCTAGCCATGCCGATAGATTGCGTAATGCTACGTGTATTTTCAATCTAGACATAAGTCGTATCGGCCTTTAAATAAGCTATATCAACAAGGGGTTTAGTGAAACCCCCAATATAAACAAAACAGAAAATTCAAAGTTTTATTCCGCAAGGTAAAAACCATCTATCAAGCGCCTTATTTTGTAAGTTATTACGTAATAAAATTACATTAAATTTAAAGTCGTTTTATCATTTCAAACAAGCGTATGAATATAGACTGGTAAACAAACACCTTGTATTCACAAGGGCTGAAGAGATGTATTTAAACAGGGGTCAAACAAGGTATGCAGGGCTTTGTGTAAAATTAACATTGTGAAATTTCACTATTTTATGAAAGCTTCATCAAAGAAGAGCTGTAAAATTTTACAAGTCAAAGTTTACCAACAGAATAAAATACTAGAAAGCGCACTGTTTCCAGTGCGCTTTTAGATAAATAATGGAGAAGTAAGGGCTAATACTAATAGCTAAAGCAGCTCTGAAACGACTTCTGCAAGTTGATTAAATGTTTTCGTTCTTGACGAGCTCGGACGCCAAACTAAGCCGATTTCGCGATAAGCTTGTTTACCAGGAGGATCGATCACGACTAAATTCTGGTTATGCAGCAAGCCATGGTCGATAGCCATTTGAGGAATGAACGTTGTTCCCAAACCATTCGCAACCATTTGCACCAGTGTATGGAGGCTGGTTGCCGTAAACGGATTGATTTTTTCTTTGTCTGTTAATTTACACGCTGATACCGCATGTTCCGTTAAGCAATGTTCTTTCTCTAGTAGAAAGACGGATTCGTCAGGTAAATCCGCGTAACGAATCGGCACAGGGACCGATTGGGCTTGATTAGCGCTTATAACCATTCGAAACGGATCCTTACCCACTACTCGGCTTTCCATCCCATCAATTTCGACTGGTAACGCTAAAATAAGCACATCCAGCTCACCATGTCTGAGCGCTTGAAGTAAGTTTGTCGTCGTGTCTTCTCTTAATAAAAGATTCAGTTGTGGAAAACGGTAGTTCACCTCTTGTACCAAATCACACAGTAAAAACGGAGCAATTGTTGGTATACATCCTACTTTTAGCTGGCCTTGCATATCGTCGCCTTGGCACATACGTCCAAGCTCGACCAAATCTTGCCCTTTTGCTAACAGCTCTCGCCCCTGCTTTACTACCATTTCTCCTGTTTGGGTAAAAACCAGTGGACTTTTCTTATCTTTCTTTTCATATAAGGGACAACCTATCAATTCCTCTAAGTTTTGAATACCCTTACTTAAAGTCGACTGACTGACAAAACAACGCTCTGCAGCGTCACTAAAATGTCTTGTTTCATGCAGTGTGACTAAATAGTGTAACTGCTTCAAACTGGGCCATTTATTCATAATTGTATTTGTATCTACCGCCGTTCCAGTGATCGAGTTAAGAGTTTTGTTATTATCGTTTTTTTCGATTAACTCAATCTATTTATTTCGCTTTTTTCAATACTACAATCTGTACTATAGTTTGTCTCGTACAAACACGAACCAAACCGACACAACTGAATTCGGTTTGGAGCTAACCATACTTTTTAGGAGCAAAAAAATGGTACTAGTAGGTCGTCAAGCCCCTGATTTTACTGCAGCAGCTGTTCTAGGTAACGGTGAAATCGTTGAAAACTTCAACTTTGCAGAGTTCACTAAAGGTAAGAAAGCAGTAGTATTCTTCTACCCACTAGATTTCACTTTCGTTTGCCCATCTGAGCTAATCGCATTCGACAACCGTCTAGCTGACTTCCAAGCTAAAGGTGTTGAAGTAATCGGTGTTTCTATCGATTCTCAGTTCTCTCACAACGCATGGCGTAACACTGCTATCGAAGATGGCGGTATCGGTCAAGTTAAGTACCCACTAGTTGCTGACGTTAAGCACGAAATCTGTAAAGCTTACGACGTTGAGCACCCAGAAGCAGGCGTTGCTTTCCGTGGTTCTTTCCTAATCGACGAAGAAGGCGTTGTACGTCACCAAGTAGTTAACGACCTACCACTAGGCCGTAACATCGACGAAATGCTACGCATGGTTGACGCTCTTAACTTCCACCAGAAGCACGGCGAAGTATGTCCTGCACAATGGGAAGAAGGTAAAGCAGGTATGGACGCATCTCCAAAAGGTGTTGCAGCGTTCCTATCTGAGCACGCAGCTGACCTAGGCAAAAAATAATAGACCTTCACCCTAGCTCAACGGGTGTGATGGTTGGATGTATATAAAGCAATAAGCTAATGCGGAAAACCGCAAACGCCAATCAGTCTAAGTAAAGTCCTATCAAAGCCCAGAGCCTCTGCTCTGGGCTTTCTTTTTCCTTCAGATAAACCGCCAAAATGAGGTAACGCTTTAGCGTAAACTTTACCTCTATTTATCATCTCCTCCATACAGATTCTGCTTACTTGCCCTGTTAATATCTTAGCCACAACACCTATTTGTAACGTTAGCAGGATGAATGAACGTGGTTACTCACCTAGAAGTCTGTATTGATAATATTGAATCTCTGCACTACGCCATTGCTGGCGGCGCCACTCGGATTGAACTTTGCTCCTCTTTGGCTTTAGGCGGACTAACACCCAGTTATGGCTTTATGCAGCAAGCGGCTAAGCTTTCGAGTGTTCCAGTTTATGCCATGATCCGCCCACGCCAAGGTGACTTCTTCTACAATGCAGAAGAGATCGAAATGATGCGTTGGGATATTGAAGCAGCTCACCAATCAGGCTTGAGCGGTGTCGTGTTCGGCGTGCTCACTCAAGACGGTGATATTCATATGCCTTACGCGGCTGCGCTGTGTGAATTTGCTCAAGCGCTTGGCTTAGGCGTGACCTTCCATCGTTCCTTTGACCAGTGTCGTGACGCTGAAAAAGCTTTGGAAGAAGTGATCAGCTTAGGTTGTGAACGTATTTTAACCTCCGGTCTTGCGCCTTCAGCACCACAAGGGATCGATGTGCTTAGAGCTTTGGTTAAGCAAGCCCAAGGACGCATAGCAATCATGGCGGGTGCTGGCGTTAATGCGAGTAACGTACGTGCGTTAGTAGAAGACACTCAAGTTCCTGAAATCCATCTGTCAGGCAAAACCACACGCCCTAGCCAAATGACCTTTGTTGCTGAACAAAGCAAAATGGGCGCATCCGATGTCGATGATTTTTTAATCCCCATCACAAGTACACAAGCCATTACCGATGTCGTAGCAGCTCTCAAATAGACCACCGTAACCTCACGCGCATAGCTTTTGAGTGCTAACATATTGTTTATCAAGGAGTGAGGAAAGGTGTATGTCTAAATTGAAGAAAAAGGAATACGAAAAGGAGCTCAAAAACCTTCAAGTTGAGCTCGTAAAACTTCAAGAGTGGGTCAAACACAAAGGGTTAAAAGTGGTGGTTCTGTTTGAAGGACGTGATGCTGCGGGCAAAGGCGGAGTGATAAAGCGAATTACAGAAAAGCTAAACCCGCGTGTTTGTCGCGTAGTGGCTCTGCCTGCACCGACAGAAAAAGAAAAAACGCAATGGTACTTCCAGCGTTACGTCGCTCATTTACCATCTGCTGGTGAAATCGTTTTATTTGACCGAAGTTGGTATAACCGAGCAGGTGTCGAAAAAGTCATGGGGTTCTGTACTCCAGACGAATACGAGGAGTTTTTACGCTCTTGCCCTGAATTCGAGAGAATGTTGCAACGCTATGGGATTATTCTGATTAAGTATTGGTTTTCGGTTTCAGACGAAGAGCAGGAAAAACGTTTTCTAGGTCGAATTAATACGCCGATCAAACGTTGGAAATTCAGCCCAATGGATTTAGAGTCACGTCATCGCTGGGCGGAGTATTCGGAAGCAAAAGATAAGATGTTTGCCTATACAGACACGAAAAACTGCCCTTGGTGGGTCGTCCCTTCTGATGACAAAAAGAAAGCGCGCTTGAACTGTATCAGTCATTTACTAAGCCAGATTGATTACAAAGCACTTGAGTACTCACCCATCGAATTACCTGAACTCAATAAAGAAGGTTACGTCAGAGCGCCCATTGATGATCAGACCTTCGTTCCTGATAAATATTGATGTGCTTTCCTTCTCTCTAATAAATAGACCAGCCTAAAAGCTGGTCTATTTATTGAAGTCAGTTACTTCAGTACGTCATCAATACTTTGATCACCTAGATGGCGTACATCTTTCCCTTTCACGAAGTAAATAATGTATTCACAGATGTTCTGGCAGCGGTCCCCCACGCGCTCAATCGCGCGTGCCGACCACATCACTTGCAGAATATTAGGGATATTTTTTGGATCTTCCATCATGTATGTCATCAACTGACGAATCACCGCTTCATACTCGGCGTCTAGTTTGTCATCTTGTTTGTGCACCTCTGCTGCCGCTTCTACATCCATGCGGGCAAACGCATCTAAAACCTGATGCAGCATATTAATTGCCTGACGGCAGAGAGGCTCTAACGACACTTGGAATTGTCGTTCTTTTGATGATGGGCTTTCAATGGCAACGTAAGCAATGCGTGTCGCCACATCACCGATGCGTTCTAAATCCGTGATCGTTTTGATGATAGCCATGATTAAGCGCAAGTCTTTTGCCGTTGGCTGACGCTTAGCAATAATGCGTGTACAGGCGTCATCGATCGAGACTTCCATCGCATTCACTTTATGATCGTCACGCACAACCTTACGCGCCAGTTCGATGTCTTCTTTATGCAAGGCTTGAATAGCATACGAAAGCTGCTGCTCTACCAAGCCTCCCATGGTTAATACATGAGTACGAATCGATTCTAGCTCTACGTTAAATTGTCCTGAAATATGACGTCCAAAGTGCATGATGTTCCTTATTCCGTATAGAGTCGCGACTTAACCGTAGCGACCCGTAATGTAATCTTCGGTCTGTTTCTTCATTGGCGAAGTGAAGATCGAGTCCGCGTCAGAGTATTCAATTAACTTACCCATATGAATGAATGCAGTATGATCGCTCACTCTCGCCGCTTGTTGCATGTTATGGGTAACGATAACCACAGTATATTGAGTCTTCAGCTCATTGATAAGCTCTTCAATGGTTAAAGTTGAGATTGGATCCAACGCTGATGTTGGCTCGTCCAATAACAGGACTTCCGGCTCAATCGCCACCGCCCGCGCAATGACCAAGCGCTGTTGCTGACCACCAGATAAGCCAAATGCGTTCTCATGCAAGCGGTCTTTTACCTCATCCCACAACGCCGCCGAGCGCAAGGATCGCTCCACTGCGTCATCTAAACTGCGGCTGTTTTTTACACCTTGTAAGCGTAAGCCATAAACTACGTTTTCATAAATTGACTTAGGAAATGGATTGGGTCTTTGAAACACCATCCCCACTCGGCGTCGAAGTGTCGCAACATCGACATTAGGATGATAAACATTCTTGCCGTGGAGACGCACTTTACCTGTGACTCGACACCCTTCCACTAAGTCGTTCATGCGATTGATGCAACGTAATAACGTCGACTTTCCACACCCTGAAGGACCGATAAAAGCGGTGACTCGCCCTTTGGGAATTCGCATCGAAATATCATGCAGCGCCTGAGTTTGACCATAGAACAGATTAAGGTTCTCGATTGAGATGGCTGTTTGTTCATCCGTTAAATTATGAACATCCAATGGTGGCTCATAACCTAATGTACTATCAAAATTAAACATACTTAATCTTGTCCTAACGTTCTGTATTTTTCTCGTAAATTATTGCGAATACTGATTGCTGTTAAGTTTAGCCCGACAATCACTGTCACGAGTAAGAAAGAGGTAGCATAAACTAATGGTCGCGCCGCTTCGATGTTGGAGGTTTGAAAGCCAACATCGTAAATGTGAAAACCTAAATGCATGAACTTTCTATCCAAATGCACATAAGGGAATTGTCCGTCAACCGGTAAACTGGATGCCAATTTCACGACCCCCACCAGCATCAGTGGCGCTACTTCGCCAGCTGCACGTGCAATCGCAAGGATCAAACCTGTGATAATAGCTGGCGTCGCCATAGGTAAAACCACACGCCATAGTGTTTCGAACTGAGTTGCACCAAGCGCCAGAGAACCATGTCGTACTGAGCTCGGAATACGAGTTAAACCTTCTTCAGTAGTCACAATCACAACTGGAAGCGTCAGCACGGCAAGAGTTAGTGCAGACCATAACAAACCCGGCGTACCAAAGGTTGGTGCCGGTAGCTTCTCCGCATAGAATACGTTGTCGATAGAGGCACCAATCGTATAAACGAAGAAACCTAAACCAAACACGCCATAAACAATCGATGGAACACCCGCTAGGTTTATAACCGCAATACGAATAACTCTGGTTAGAGCGTTATTCTTAGCATATTCATGTAGATAGATAGCGGCGATCACCCCGAGTGGCATCACAATGATCGACATGATGAGTACTAAGAAAACCGTACCAAATATCGCAGGGAACACGCCTCCTTCGGAGTTAGACTCTCTTGGATCTTCAGATAAAAACTTCCAAACCTGTTTTCCCCAATGCATGACTTTATCAGGTAGTGACATTTGGTTTGGATACCAGTAGTCCAAAATGTCTTCGAGCGGAATCGATACTTGTGACCCCGTCATATCCTCGACAATCAAGGCATAGTCAGAGAGCTGAAGTCGTAAACCATCAAGTTGCAAATCTAACGTCGCAAGCGCTTTTTCTATCTGCTCTTTTTTCGTCTGATTTTCCTTTAAGAAGCTTTCTGTCAGCGTGTCATTCAATTCATGCTTGCGCTTTTCTAATCGCAACTGCTCTAGCTTCCAACCAAGCTCTTTAAGCTGATCGACCACCAAAGAATCAATCTCATGGCGCAGAGTTTCTGCATCATCAAGCTTTTTATTTAGTATCGATTGAATATCACTGGTGTATATATTATCGCCATCTTGAAACGCCACCAGCTTACCAAAGAAATAACCACCGCTACTGCGCTCTATCACCGCCCACTCTTTTGGCGTCGTGGGCTCATCCAACTGCATTTGCAATACGGAGATAAAATCGGCGGGATACAACTCTCGGTTAGCGATTTTGATACTGAGTCGAGTGGCAAAATCTTCATCGTCTTCTAACTGTTGTGCTGCGCTTTCAGGCAAATAACTCTTCGGTACAAAGCTGCGCTCATACACTTGACCAATCAGAATAGTATTTTCATGTAGCACTTCGCCTTGTACAGGTGTCAGCGCTGCAACATTCCACTGATACAAGGGCGCTGGCCAAAAGTAAGTCAGGCCTTTCCAGCCGATAAGGAGTAACAACCCTAATACCGACAACAAACTGATGCTGACTGCACCACCTGTCAGCCATATCCACGGTGCGCCAGAACGAATCCAATTTAACACGTTATTACTCGCTCTTTATTCAAACCATTATTACAACGCACGGTACTTATCTCTCAATCTTTGACGTACCAACTCTGCCAGCGCGTTCACCGCAAAGGTGAAGACAAACAAAATCAACGCAGCGAGGAACAACAAACGATAATGCGAACTTCCAACTTCCGACTCTGGCAACTCAACAGCGATGGTCGCCGACAGGCTGCGCAATCCTTCCAAAATATTCCAATCCATTAATGGCGTATTGCCCGTTGCCATTAACACAATCATGGTTTCGCCAACAGCGCGTCCCAGGCCCATCATAATGGCAGAAAAAATACCTGGGCTTGCAGTAAGCAAGACAACATAGATTAAAGTTTGCCAAGGCGTGGCCCCTAATGCCAAAGAGCCATCCGATAAATGCTTCGGTACAGAGAAAATGGCATCTTCGGCAATGGTAAAAATCGTCGGGATAACAGCAAACCCCATCGCTAACCCCACCACCAATGCATTGCGTTGATCGTAACCAATACCATGCTCGGTTAAGAATAAGCGCATATCGCCACCAAAGAACGTCTGCTCAATCGTAGGCGAAATCCACACTCCAAGCCCAATCAGTACCAATATGACAGGCATGAGCACTAAAGCATGCCAACCATTAGGCAGACGATTCCGCAAAGGTTGCGGTATTAATGCCCATAGCCCGCCCATAATCATGGTGCTCAAGGGCAAAACAAACAGCATAACGACGATCGTAATCAAATGGTCTTCGACAATAGGCGCGAACCACAATCCCGCGAGGAAACCTATGATCACCGTCGGCAGTGCTTCCATTAGCTCAATCGACGGTTTTACTACACGACGCATGCGTGGCGACATAAAGTAAGCCGTATAAATAGCACCTAGCACTGCGAGCGGTACTGAAAACAGCATCGCAAACATCGCCGCTTTTATCGTCCCAAATGCAATAGGTACTAGGCTGAACTTAGCCTCAAAGTTATCGCTCGCCGAAGTCGATTGCCACACAAATTCAGGCTCAGGATACCCTTCGTACCACACTTCTTGCCATAATGAGGACAATGAAATTTCCGGATAGGCATTGTCCACTTCAGCAACATTTAACGCATTATTTTGCCAAGTGATTAAGTAGCGCTCATTGTTAGACATGGCTGCGATTGCAGGCGCTTGATGGTACGCACGCTTAAACAACACCAGTTTTTCACTGGTTGTATAATGGCTTTGCAGCGTGCCGTTGGTGTAAAAGCTATAAAATCCTTTTCGATGAAAATACGGCAACAAATACTTAAGCTCTGATGCCAATTTAAAATCACGAATATGCGTTAACGTGCGTTTTTCTTCTTGCAGCGTATCAAACCATTGCGACACCCGACCATCGTTGTGCGTCACCAAAAGCGAGTAAGCACCAGCCAATAAGTCTATCGTACGAACGGAATGCTTCTTATCACCTTGAGTGAGATCGACCACCTCTCGCACAGCAAATTTACGTGCGGTTTTCTTTAACACGATCAACTCAGAGCCATCGCGCAAATAAAGCGTTTCACCGTCAGGTGTCAACAACATTTGCTGAGGCGTATTAAAGCCTGAAGAGAACGTAAAATCGATCGTTGTAGGAGACGTACCCAAAGACGAAGCCACTTGCCAGCGAGCTTTCACTTCACCACTTTGCGTCTGCCAAACAACCGTTGGTAAGGGCGTCGAAGCTGCAAATACAAACTGAGTCACAGGATCTTGAGGCGTACTTAGTGTCAGATCCATGCTGGTGTCTAGCTCAATCACTTCCGGAGGACGTGTATTTTCTCTCAATGTGGCATTAAATTCTGGCTTGAAAAGGTTCGCTTTACCCTGCCCATCAACAAATCCATACCAACCTAGCCCAGGAGCAGATTGAGAGAAAGCGACGGGTTTCTGGACGATTTGCTGTGTATACACCGCAGGTTTCGTAGGATCGTCCATCGACAAATATTGAATCTCACCACTTTGGGTTAGAACGAACGCGAGCTGAGCGTAATCATCCACTGAAATCGCAAGTGGTGTTTCAATATGAGTGGCTCGAATGGCTTGGTTGGTTTTGATCTCCGCATCAGAAAAAAGCGGAATGATCACCATAGCGAGGTAGACAAAGATCAAAATAAGCGCCGCGAGTACGCCGACACCACCGGATGTCACTGCAAGTCGAACTAAACGATCTTTTATCAGTCGTTTCTTATCTTTTTCCTGCAATGAAAACTCGGCTTGTGCCATTTAAATCTCTACCTTTTTTGACTTAGTACTAGAATATGTCGTTAAGATGACAATTATATTACAGATCACATTAAACACCTGAAAAGAATACAACTCTTATGCAATGCGTGGTATGAAATAAATCTGTAATGAAAATCTCATAATGTTCTCACTCATCCATTTTTCCAAGATGAGTACGTATTACTTCACTTTTGGCTAGGTAAGGTTATGAGCGCAGAAAAACTATATATAGAAAAAGAACTGAGTTGGTTGTCTTTCAACGAACGAGTATTACAAGAAGCTGCCGATAAAACCGTCCCTTTGATCGAACGTATTCGCTTTCTTGGGATCTTTTCCAACAATTTAGATGAATTTTACAAAGTACGCTTTGCGGACGTGAAGCGCAGAATCCTAATCAGCCAAGAGCGCGGTGGCAGTGATAGCCCTAAACGACTGTTAACCAAAATGCAGTCGAAAGCACTAAAGCTTAACGAACAATTTGATGAGCTTTACAGCGAATTGATTCGAGAAATGGCGCGACGTCGCATTTTCTTGGTCAACGAACAACAACTGGATGAATCGCAACAAAAGTGGATCGCGAAATACTTCCGTAGAGAGGTAATGCCGCATATCACTCCCCTCCTAATGAAAGACGAGATCGATGTTCTGCAATTTCTCAAAGACGAGTACGCTTACATCGCCGTGGAACTGCGTAAAGAAGAACATTACCAGTATGCTCTGATCGAAATTCCGACCGATCACCTTCCCCGCTTTGTGATGGTACCAGAACAGAAAGGAAAGCGTCGAAAAACCATCATCTTACTTGATAATATTATCCGCCACTGTTTGGACGAGCTGTTCAAAGGCTTTTTTGATTATGATGAGCTTAGCGGCTATGCGATGAAAATGACGCGTGACGCTGAATACGATTTACGCAATGAAATCGAGTACAGCTTGCTTGAACAAATGTCAGAGGGTGTCAATCAGCGACTGACAGCAAAGCCCGTTCGCTTCGTCTACGAACGCGATATGCCGCCTCAAATGTTAGAGTTTCTGTGTAACAAACTTAATATCTCTAACTACGATAATCTTATCCCCGGCGGACGCTATCACAACTTTAAAGACTTCATCGGGTTTCCAAATGTTGGACGAGAATATCTTGAAAATAAACCTCTCCCGCCAATGAAATGTGCCGATTTCGAAGGTTATGCCAACAGCTTTGACGCGATTAAAGCGAAAGATATTCTGCTCTATTATCCCTACCACACTTTTGACCACATTAGTGAGTTAGTGCGCCAAGCCTCCTTCGATCCCAAAGTACTTAGTATCAAGATTAACATTTATCGCGTCGCGAAAGATTCTCGCTTGATGAACTCTTTAATTGATGCAGTGCACAACGGCAAAAATGTCACTGTGGTCGTCGAACTGCAAGCTCGCTTTGATGAAGAAGCCAATATCGAATGGTCAAAAGTATTAACCGAAGCGGGTGTGCACGTCATCTTTGGTGCGCCTGGTCTTAAGATTCACTCAAAGCTACTGATGATTAGCCGCCGCGAAGGTGAAGAAATTATTCGCTACGCACACATCGGCACAGGCAACTTCCATGAGAAGACGGCACGAATTTATACCGACTTCTCCCTGCTTACGGCAGATCAAGAAATCACTAATGAAGTCCGTAATGTCTTCGGTTACATTGAGAATCCATACCGACCAGTGAAGTTCAATCACCTTATGGTATCTCCTCGTAATTCTCGAACCCAAATCTACCGCTTAATCGATAATGAAATTGCGAATGCCAAGCTAGGGAAAAAAGCCGCTCTTACGATCAAGGTCAATAACCTAGTTGATAAAGGCATCGTCAATAAGCTTTATGGAGCAAGTACTTCCGGTGTAAAAATAAACATGATCATTCGAGGCATGTGCTCATTAGTACCGGGCATTGAGGGGATCAGCGACAATATTCGCATCATCAGTATTGTTGACCGCTTTCTTGAGCACCCTCGCGTGGTGATCACCCACAATGATGGCGATCCGCAAGTTTATATCTCCTCCGCAGACTGGATGACAAGAAATATTGATCACCGTATCGAGGTAGCAGTACCAGTCCGTGATCCACGTTTGAAACAGAGAATTATTGATATAACGAATATCCATTTTACCGATACAGTAAAGGCTCGTTTAATAGATAAAGAAATGAGTAACGCTTACGTACCACGAGGTAATCGCAAAAAAGTTCGCTCTCAAATCGCTATCTATGACTATCTTAAAAATATAGAAAAGCAAACTAGAAAACAAAATTCAGATGCCTCAAATACTTGAACAAGATACTCGCTACATTGCCGCGATAGACCTCGGCTCAAACAGTTTCCATATGGTGGTGGCCAAAGTTGTCGGCAGTGACCTACAACTGGTTAGTCGTCATAAACAACGTGTTCGCTTAGCTTCAGGACTCGACAGTGAATTGAACTTAAGTCACGCCGCAATGGAGCGTGCGCTAGAATGCTTAGCCATGTTCGCTGAGAGGCTGCAAGGGCTTGATGAGTCAAATGTACGTATCGCCGCCACACACACACTAAGACGCGCTAAAAATGCCCACCTTTTCATCGAGCGTGCGAAAGAAGTGATGCCTTTCCCAATAGAAATTATCCCTGGAGAAGAAGAAGCCCGCCTGATTTACTTAGGCGTCGCGCATACTCAAGTAGAATCCAACTCCAAACTAGTCATCGATATCGGAGGCGGCAGTACCGAGATGATTATTGGACAAGAATTTGAGCCTGAGCTTCTCAACAGTAAACAGATGGGATGCGTCAGTTTTACAGAGCAATACTTTAAAAACGGCAAACTGTCAGGAAAAAACTTCAGCAAGGCGATGTTAGCTGCCGAACAAAAACTCGAGTCCATCGCTTCAACATATCGTAAAAAGGGCTGGGATATTGCTCTCGGCTCATCAGGAACCATCAAAGCGATTCAAGAAGTGCTAATAGGATTAGGTTTTGAAGATGGCCTGATCACAGCGAGTCGACTGGATACACTTATCGAAACTCTGTGTAAATTTGATTCAATTGAAGATATTGAGCTGACGGGTCTAACAGAAGAACGTAAACCCGTATTCGCAGCAGGCGTAGCGATTTTGTCCGCGATTTTCAAAGCGCTTCGCATTGAGCAAATGTTTTTCTCCGATGGTGCTCTACGCGAAGGCCTGTTGTACGAAATGGAAGAACGTTTTGCACGCTCCGATATTCGCATGCGCACCACAGAAAATTTAGCCAACAAGCACCGAGTCGACTTAGAGCATGCCGCTCGTGTGAAGGGTCATGCACGTGAGATGTTATGTCAGGTACGCTCTGAACTAGGCATTAAGAAAAAGAGTGAATTATTTGACTTACTAGAGTGGGCAGCGTTGCTTCATGAAGTCGGATTAAGTATCAACTTGCGTAGTTTCCATCGCCACTCTTTTTATATTCTGTTGCACTCCACCCTACAAGGCTTCAACCGTGAGCAGCAATTAGTGCTTGCAACATTAGCTCGCTTCCAGCGTAAAGCGCTCAAATTGCAAGAACTACCAGATTTCAACCTCTATAAACAGAGTGACGTTATAAGCCTCATCAAAATATTACGACTTTCTATCGTATTAAATGGGCAGCGTAATGAAGATCCATTGCCTGATATCACCTTATCTATCAAAAATGACAAATGGATTCTCACCTGCACAGATGAAGCATGGCTAGAAAACAATAAATTACTTCACGCGGATTTACAGGAAGAACAAGAACGTTGGGACAGCGCGAAGTGGACACTCACTTTCTGATCTCGTACTGTCCATACCTAAATAAAAAGTCGGCTTACAGGCCGACTTTTTTTAACTCTTCTTCTGCAAAATCTGCCGTAATGGGCACATAACCATCTTTCTCAACCAACGCTTGTCCCTGAGCAGAAAAGATAAAGCGAATAAATTCAGCTTCAATTGGTGTTAATGGGTAATCAGGGTGCTTATTCACGTAAACATATAAGTAACGTGATAGTGGGTACTTACCACTAACAATATGTTCTCGCGTTGGAGTCACGTAGTCATTTCCCATTTTAGCCACAGGGACTAAGCGCACGCCTGCCACTCGATAACCGACACCGGAATAACCAATTCCACTGATGGTTGACGCTACAGCTTGCACAACTGACGCGGAGCCTGGCTGCTCGTTAACTCGGGTCTTGAAATCGCCGCCACACAAGGCATTGCTTTTGAAGTAACCGTAAGTTCCAGAAACGGAGTTACGACCAAACAACTGTACGTTTCGCTTTGCCCACTGTGATTCAAGACCGAGTTGCTGCCAGTTTGTTACAAATTGACTTTCGCCACAGCGTAGCGTGGCAGAAAACAAAGCATCTAATTGACTAAAGTTAAGACCTTGAATTGGATTATCTTGATGAACAAAAATACCGATTGCATCGATGGCTACCCTAAGCGCCGTTGGCTTGTAGCCATGTTCACGTTCAAACGCTTCAACCTCTCTTAAACGCATAGGGCGACTCATGGGACCAAACTGAGCTGTTTGTTCGGTCAATGCTGGAGGGGCAGTAGAAGAGCCAGATGCTTGGACTTGCGCATTAATATTCGGGTAAATGGATTTAAACTCTTCAACCCAAAGCGTTGTCATACCCGCAAGTGTATCGGAGCCAACAGAGAGCAAGTTCCCGACAATCCCCGTCGTTTTATGATAACTCGGCAATGGTTTATCTTGAGCGGCAGCCATAAAAGAACAAACAAGCGCGAATAAACTGAATGTTTTTGCTAATCGTAAAGCCATTATTTCACCACCAAACGCTCAGGCAATACGAAAGAAAACTTACTACCCACGCCTACTTCACTGTGAATTTCTAAATGAGAGTCGTGGTGACTCAGCGCGTGTTTTACAATGGCAAGCCCTAAACCACTTCCACCAGTATCACGTGATCTTGCTTTATCCACTCGATAAAAACGCTCAGTAAGTCGATGGAGGTGCTGAGGTTCAATACCATCACCACTATCTTCCACCTCTAAGCATGCGCCTTGAGAGGTCTGGAACCAACGAACATTAATGTTCGCACCAGGCGGTGTGTATTTGACGGCATTATAAACGAGGTTAGAGATAGCACTACGTAACTGGTCATCATCGCCCAGCACGCGTAGGCTAGCATCAACATCAAATTTCAATTTATGTTGGTTGTCCCCACTAAGGCTAACCGCCTCTTTTTCTAACACTTCAAGCATCGCGGGCACATTCACGACTTCCTCAAGCTCATGCATAGGTGCCGCTTCAATTTTAGATAGTGTCAGTAGTTGGTTCACCAAACTGTTCATGCGGTTAAGCTGCTCCGTCATGACACCATGAGCTTTGCTCCACATAGGACCCACGACCATATCAGGATCTTCTGTCATCTCAAGATAACCTTGTAGCACCGTCATTGGTGTACGCAGTTCATGAGATACGTTGGCAAAGAAGTTGCGACGCATTCCCTCAAGTTGTTTTAACTGGCTAACATCACGCACCACCATCAAATGTTCACCTTCGGTATACGGTACGATACGTAGTTCTAGCATGCGTTCGACATTGAGTGGTGAACGCATTTCTAATGGCTCTGAAAAGTCTTTCTTGTTGAGGTACTTGATAAAATCAGGTGTACGAATGAGATTGGAGATAGGTTGACCTGAATCTTCTGGCCAATGGAAGCCCAGTAAGTGCTGAGCCAGCTTGTTGCACCAAACAATATTGCCTTCAGCACGGAATACCACTACCGCATCGGGTAGCGATTCTGCACCATTTCGGAATCGACGAATAAGATTAGTAAGCTCTTTTCGTTTGCGGCGTTGGCGCTGTTGTAAGCGATACAACCCATTGAACAAAGATTCCCAATTACCGCTACCAGATGGTGGCGTGAGGCGTTTTTCATCCCATAACCAAGAAGATAAACGTACTTGGTTATGCAAATGCCACACAAGCTGCAATGCCGTAGCAGCCAAAAGCAACCACGGCATATAACCGAATATCCAACCTACTATCACCCATGGGGTGTAAAAAAAAGCCAGCTCCCAGGCCAGCTTTTTCCACGTTAATCTTTCAACCACTCATAACTCCAGAAATGGTACCGATAAGCTGCGTGTTAATTTATGCCTTCGTCGAGAAGCGGTATCCAGCACCACGAACAGTTTGGATCAGCTTATCATGCCCTGCAGCTTCCAATGCTTTACGCAGGCGGCGAATGTGAACATCGACCGTACGGTCTTCGACATACACGTTGGTGCCCCAAACATTGTTTAATAGCTGCTCACGGCTGTATACGCGTTCTTGATGCGTCATGAAAAAATGAAGCATCTTAAATTCTGTAGGGCCCATGTCTAATGGCGCATCATTAGCCGTAACACGGTGCGATACAGGGTCAAGCTTCAATCCCTGTACATCAATTACATCTTCTAGTGCAGTCGGAGTAACGCGACGAATGACCGCTTTTAAGCGTGCAACCAACTCTTTAGGAGAGAATGGCTTAGTAATGTAGTCATCCGCACCAACTTCTAAACCACGCACTTTATCTTCTTCTTCACCACGAGCGGTAAGCATCACAACTGGAATGTTGCGCGTTAATTCCTCTCGCTTCATATGTTTGATGAAGTTAATGCCACTACCGCCTGGTAACATCCAATCCAGTAAAACTAAATCAGGGAAGGGTTCAGCCAGTTTGGTTACTGCAGTATCGTAATCTTCCGCTTCTACCGCTTGGTAACCTTTCTGCTCAAGTACGAAGCACAGCATTTCGCGAATAGGAGCTTCGTCTTCAACAACCAGAATCCTTCTAGACATAATTGAGTAACCTTATGTTCGTTGAGCTAATGAATTTAAGAGACAAAGCGCCTCTCTTTGCATAAGCATTATCACTACCAATTATGACACTTTTGTGACCTTTGAAAACAAATTTTCATATAACTTTCTTTTGAGGTTCATTCGGATATTTTTCATTTCTATTAAGACATCAGCACAAAAATTCCCTATGATTAGTCCCTTGTCATCAAGCCTAGAGAAGATTTATGTGGTTTAAAAACTGTCTGGTATACCGCGTTAACCGCGAGGTTACTTTTAACGCCGAACAACTAGAAACTCAGCTGTCTGAATTCCGATTCACCCCGTGTGGCAGTCAAGACAAACAGAAATTTGGCTGGGTCAGTGCAATGGGTAGACATGGCGATATGATGACTCACGTGTCAGAAAACCGCATTCTGATTTGCGCCAAGAAAGAAGAGAAAATGCTACCTGCCTCTGTGATCAAAGAATCATTGAATGCAAAAGTAGAAGCAATGGAAGCGCAAGAAGGTCGTCCTCTGAAGAAGAAAGAGAAAGACAACCTGAAAGATGACATCGTAATGGATTTACTGCCGCGCGCATTCAGCCGCAGCAGCCACACTCACGTGCTTATCATGCCAAAAGAAGGTTTTATCCTTGTTGATGCAAGCAGCTACAAAAAAGCAGAAGATGTATTAGCATTGCTTCGTAAAACCATGGGTAGTTTACCTGTTATTCCTGCTATTCCAGAAGTGGCGATTGAAACTACGCTAACCGAGTGGGTGAAAAGCGGTGACACACCTCAAGGTATCAGCATGATGGACGAAGCTGAGCTAAAATCCGTACTTGAAGAAGGTGGTGTGATTCGCTGTAAGAAGCAAGAGCTAACCACTGATGAAATCCGCAACCACATCGCTGCGGATAAAGTCGTGACGAAACTTGCGCTTAATTGGCAAGATCGTATTGAGTTCATTATGACGGAAGATGCGGGCATCAAACGTCTAAAATTCTCTGATGAATTGAAAGATCAAAACGATGATATTCCACGTGAAGATCAAGCAGCTCGATTTGATGCAGACTTCTCTCTAATGTGTGGAGAGTTCAGTGCTTTCCTTCCCAACCTATACGATGCGCTAGGCGGCTTACCGAATCCTAACGCATAATATTGTATAAAGGTTAACCATAACGCCCTCACTTTTTTTGAGGGCGTTTTTCTATCTGAAGCACAATTACCCTAGTCACAGTTCACATTTTGACGTAAAATTTGCGCCCCATTTCCATTAGGTGGAATTGGCCTGACTTGTGATCAGATAAAAGAGAATTGAGCAATGACAACTGAGAAAGCATTCGTGCCTGAGCTACTATCTCCAGCGGGCAGCCTGAAAAACATGCGTTACGCATTCGCCTACGGGGCAGATGCAGTTTACGCTGGCCAACCTCGCTACAGCCTTCGCGTACGTAACAACGAGTTTAACCACGAGAACCTAAAAATCGGTATCGATGAAGCCCACGCCCTAGGCAAAAAGCTTTATGTGGTATGTAACATTCAACCACACAACTCGAAGCTAAAAACCTTCATCCGTGATCTTAAGCCAATCGTAGAGATGGGTCCTGACGCATTGATCATGTCAGATCCAGGCCTAATTATGATGGTTCGTGAAGCTTTCCCAGAAATGCCAATTCACCTTTCTGTACAAGCGAACGCTGTAAACTGGGCGACCGTTAAGTTCTGGGCAGCGAATGGCGTGGAACGTGTGATCGTTTCTCGCGAGCTATCTCTAGAAGAAATCGAAGAAATTCGTGAGCATTGCCCTGAAACTGAGCTTGAAGTATTCGTTCACGGTGCATTATGCATGGCTTACTCAGGTCGTTGCCTACTTTCTGGCTATATCAACAAACGTGACCCTAACCAAGGCACTTGCACTAACGCATGCCGCTGGGAATACAAAGTTGAAGAGGGTAAAGAAAACGACGCTGGTGATATCGTAGAGAAATTCGACCCGACTGAAGCACAGCCTGTCGAAGTACAAGACGAGCGCCCTGAAACCACAATTGGTCGCGGTAAACCAACAGATGAAGTCGTTCTGCTTTCTGAAGCACACCGTCCAGAAGAAAAAATGGCAGCTTACGAAGACGAGCATGGTACTTACATCATGAACTCTAAAGACCTACGTGCGGTACAGCATGTTGAGCGCCTAACCAAGATGGGTGTGCACTCGCTGAAAATCGAAGGTCGTACTAAATCATTCTATTACTGTGCTCGTACTGCACAGGTTTACCGTAAAGCGATTGATGATGCTGTAGCAGGCCGACCATTTGATGAAAGCCTAATGGGCACACTAGAGAGCCTAGCTCACCGTGGCTATACCGAAGGCTTCCTACGTCGTCATACTCACGACACCTACCAGAATTACGATTACGGCTACTCAGTTTCTGATGCTCAACAGTTTGTCGGTGAGTTCACTGGTAAACGTCGTGGCGATATGGCTGAAGTAGAAGTGAAAAACAAATTCCTTGTCGGTGATAGTCTTGAGCTAATGACGCCAAAAGGTAATGTTGTTTTCACGCTAGAAGCGATGGAAAACCGTAAGTCAGAGTCTATTGAGGATGCCAAAGGGAATGGTCACTTCGTCTTCATTCCAGTACCAGCAGATCTAGATTTAGAATACGGTCTATTGATGCGTAACTTGAACTCAGGGCAGGACACCCGTAACCCGACTGGTAAGTAATCATGGCCTTGCTCATTACTGACAAATGCATCAACTGCGACATGTGTGATCCCGAATGCCCCAATGGGGCAATCAGTATGGGAGAGAGCATTTTCGAAATTGATCCAGCGCTATGTACAGAGTGTAAGGGGCATTACGAAAAGCCGACCTGTCAGTCAGTGTGTCCAATTACAAAATGCATAATCACTGATCCGAACCATGTCGAAACTGAAGAGCAGTTGCTTGAAAAATTCGTGATTATTCAAGGGTTAGCATAAGAGCAATTAGGTTCAACTTTGACATCAAAGTTGAACCTTTTCTCAACCTGATTTTTCAATAGGGATAATATTGCAGAACAGCTCTTTTTCAAAATGATACTCTAGTCTCTCACGCCAATTTTCCGCTTGAGAAACAGGTATTAAATAAAAGTTTTCTCGGCTCGTATCAGTAACGAAAGCCATTCCATATTGCATCAGCTCATAATGCACATCATTAACAAAACCCGGATCAAGGCGTTGACGCCCAGTCAGGTGATTCACATCCTCTCGAGTCAAAGAGACTCCTTTAGTATCACTGCTAAATCTGTGTCTTAACCACTCTGCAAATTCTTTTGCACAAATCATAGTCATGGTTTTGTCCTTGATTTACTCTTCTAACAGGAAAAGGGTATATCCCTGCCTTACACACTTGTCTGCGTTGTTATCGCTTTTTAGCCAACTGACAGACATATTGCTAAGAAACCAGAGTATCGTGACGAAAGATCTTTTTCTAAACAGAGAAGTTACAACTTACCCATACTACAACTCTTTGTTTAATTTAGATTTCTATAATATGTCCCCAAAACTGATTGGGTTAGTTTTTGTATTGGTACTATTCAATGTAGACAAAAGTATGATGTTTCTCCAGTTTCATAAAAGAGATCACCAAGTACAGATAAACCTGAAGAGTAACACTAATTAGGATTGATAAGCGGCAAGCATTGAGGTGGAACGACTTTTTTTCGTTTGGGCTTAGAGGTTGTTTTTACCCGTTGAGGGGTATCAGTAGGTTTTGCTTTTGGCGCCCAACTTGCAAGCTCAGCACCGCAACCATCACCTACTGGAGGTGGTGCTTGATCAACACAATAGTCGCTCGAATCAGGACAAGACAACCTGACGTGAAAGTGGTAGTGATGCCCCCACCATGGACGCACTTTACGTAACCAAGAACGATCTTTGCCGTTTTCTTGCAAGCAAAGTTGCTCCTTAATAACAGGATGTACAAAAATTCGTGCAACATCCTTACTTTTTGAAGCGTACCGAATTAGTTTAAAGTGTCGTTCTTCCCAGCGATGATTAAGTATGGAATAACCTTTTAAATCCACCACACTCATGGGCTTAGGAAGTTGTAATTCGTTATAAGAAAGCGGTTGGTCAGCAAGTCTTAACCAGATATCGATATCTAACCCAGTTTGATGACTAGAATGACCAGAGGAGAACCTTCCACCTCTAGGTAAAGACAAATCACCAATTAGCAGAGTGGTGTTGAGATTTTGATGAGCTTTAAGCGCCAGATTTTCAATAAACCCTATCGTTTTAGGGTGCCCATAGTAGCGCTTCGTTTTACTACGTAAGACTTGATAACCAACGCCATCGAGAGGCAAGGGTAATGCACCATCTAAACAACCGTTAGCATAACTACCAATAGAGGAGGAAGAGTTTCGGGTAGGATTAACCACAGACTCCCAAGGAGTAGAACATACTGAAGCTGAGAAACATAAACCCAAAGTTACAATGAAACTCAGCCTCATAGCCTTTAACCTTTAGTAGTGTTCGCCATTATCGTAATAAGCTTTAGGAGATAAGGCGGAAAAGATAACTGCAACATCAATATCGGCACCAGCGATACCGCGCACTTGTTGCGTAATAAGCTTGGCAACTTCATCTTGCACTACCTGGCCACGGTCGAACCAAAGCACTTCGACAAAAGGATATGCAGCACTCACCTCACCCTCATTGAAAAACGTAGTGTAGATATACTCAAAAGTAAAATCCTCACGCGGACAGTCCATTAGAGGCTGAAGTTCATCCGTAAGGGGTTTTGATAATGCCTGAACAGCTTGTGGCTCTACAGCACGGAATCGAAAATGTGGCATAAACTTACTTCCTAATTATTAGCATTAATGCATGATGATAACAGGAACCAAGTCAGTAATCATCCAAGCCAATGTAACCACTGACCTTTCAATAGATTGTGAATCAGATGTGCTCGATAACGAAGAAAAAGTGTTATGAAATTCGAAGGTAAAACAGAAAGAGCAAAGCGATACATCAACATTTAGTAATTACATTACTAGAAAATAAAACTATCTGAAGCAAAGGTATGCCATATTCGTTGGATAAACATACACCTGACGCCGAAACTATACGTTAGGAATAAAAGAGCCCCTGACCTAAGCCAGAGGTTATGAACATGGGGGATAGGTGAAGTGGACCAATATCCCGGAGATATGAACTTTCAATCCCCCGATACTTTGGTATCAGAGGAATCGACAGCTCTCCAACTAGTCAGATTCTCTTTTCTTCAGATGCAAAAAAGCCCCAGCATTACTGCTGAGGCTTTAGAGTATGGCAGGGGTGGAGAGATTCGAACTCCCAACACGCGGATTTGGAATCCGCTGCTCTGCCAATTGGAGCTACACCCCTGTAATTCGTGTTTATTGAGACGACGCTCAAATAAGTGGCGGAGTGGACGGGACTCGAACCCGCGACCCCCGGCGTGACAGGCCGGTATTCTAACCAACTGAACTACCACTCCGCAGTGGTATCACTCGCTTTAATAAGCAAGCGTCCGCTTTTGTCTTCACTTTTCGAAAAAGTGAAAATAAAACTAAAGCCTGGCGATGTCCTACTCTCACATGGGGAAGCCCCACACTACCATCGGCGCTATTTCGTTTCACTTCTGAGTTCGGCATGGAAATCAGGTGGGTCCAAAACGCTATGGTCGCCAAGCAAATTCTT